>DASSJW010000936.1:0-2148 GCA_035690995.1 Xanthobacteraceae bacterium | reverse complement strand
CGCTGGCTCCGGCACCATGAGCAACCTGTCCGGCGAGCTGTTCAAGCAGCTCACCGGCCTCAACGATCTCGTTCACATTCCGTACAAGGGAGCGGGGCCGGGGATCACCGATCTCGTCAGCGGGCACATTCCGATGATGAGTCCGAACGTCACCGCGCAGGTGCTCGAGCTGCATCGCGCGGGCAAGATCCGCATTCTCGCGGTGAACGCGGCGGAGCGCCTCACCGCGGCGCCGGATATTCCGACCGCGATCGAGGAAGGCGTTCCCGGCATGATCGGCCTTCTATTCCTCGGCCTGTTCGCGCCTGCGGCCACGCCGAGGCCCATCGTCGATCGCATTGCGGCGGCCTCGCGTGCGGCGATGGCGGACCCGGAATTCCAAAAAGTGCTCACCACCTCCGGCCTCGAAGCAATCCCCGACTCCGATTCCGAAAAAGCCAAGCTGTTCATGGACGAGGAGATCGCGCGCTGGGCGCCGGTGGTGAAGGCCTCGGGGTTCAAGGTGGAATAGGTGGTCCCCATATCGCCGGCACCGCCGCCATGGCGACCTTGCGCCGTGGGCGGGGGATCGCCGGCCAGGAGACGGGCTAGCCGCCCTTGATTCCCGGATATTTTCTTTCAGGGCGGCCCGCCATGCGCTCCTCGGCAAGACGGTGCAGGGCCCCCCGGTCGACCTTGTTGGTCGACGCCAGCGGCAGCTCGGCGGCGAACCAGACGAAGCGCGGATGCGCGTAAGCGGGCGCGTTGGCGAGCGCGAAGCGCTTGATCTCGTCTTCACTCGGGCTGCGGCCCGGCTTCGGCACCACGAATGCGACCGGCTTTTGTCCCTTGATCTCGTCGTCGATCGGCACGACGGCGGCGTGGGCGACGTCGGGATGGCGCTCGAGCATGCGTTCGACGTCGGAGGGATAGATGTTCTCGCCGCCGGACACGAACATGTCGTCGGTGCGGCCGACGAAATAATGGAAGCCGTCGTGGTCGCGCCGGAACACATCGCCGGTGACATAGAAGCCGTCCGGGGTGAACGGCGGCTTCACATCCGGCCGGTTGTGATAGCCGTTCATGACCGCCGGGCATCTCATTTCGAGCACGCCCTGGTCGGCGTTGCCGTTGTCGCTGTCCACCAGCCGCAGCTCGACCTTGGGATGGGGATAGCCGACCGACATTTCCGGTTGCGGCAGACCCCGCGGGTGCGGCCCGAACACGACGGGCCCGGCTTCGGTGGTGCCATAGGCGTTGGTGACGGACGCCTGCGGCAAGGCCTGCCGGATCGCGTCCATCAGGCTATGGCTGACCGGCGCCGAGCCCATGCGGATGAATTCCACGCTCGAGAGATCGGTGCGCGCGAGCAGGTCGTGTTCCTGCAGCATCATGGCGATCATCGGCGGTACCGCGGTGAGCCAGGTGCAGCGGTAGCGTTCGATCGCTTCGATATAGGCGCGGGTGGTGAATTGCGGCAGCAGCACAATGGTGGCGTGGGCGGCGCAGGCGAGCATTGAGAGCGCCAGCGCATTCATGTGATAGAGCGGCGCGGCGATCAGATAGCGGTGGCGGTCGAGATCCGGCGCCAGCCGCGTCTCCACCACCCAGATGTGGCTCTGGTGGGAGAGCACGACGCCCTTCGGCGTGCCGGTCGAGCCCGATGTGTAGAGGAACATCGCGGGTTCGCGCGCCTGCGGCAGGATGGTCGCGAAGCTCCCGGGATCGAGGAAGCGATCGAAGCCGTCGGGTCCCGCGTCGCCGAAACGAACCGACGGTATCTCGGATGGCACGTCGGGGCAGCGCGGCGGATCGCAGAACACGAGCTTCGCGCCGGCGTCGCCGAGGATAAAATGAATGGTCTGGCGCGGAAACTTGAAATTCACCGGCACGGCAACCAGGCCGGCGCGCATGATGCCGTAATAGGCCGCGAGATATTCGGCGCGATTGGCGGAGAGGATGGCAACCCGATCGCCGCGTGCAAATCCGCGCTTTGTCAGCGCCCGGGCGACGCCGTTGACCATGGCGTCGAGCCGGGCATAGCTGAATTCGCGCGGGACCTGCTCGCCGCCGAGATCGATGATCGCGGTCTTGCTCAGGTCGCGGTCGCGGCGGATGAGATCGCCAAGGTTGGTGAAGTGGGGCATGGGCAGTTCGTGTCCCGGAGCC
>DASSJW010000935.1:0-3782 GCA_035690995.1 Xanthobacteraceae bacterium | reverse complement strand
AGCTCGCCGCGATGACCAGCGAAATCGATTTGGCGGGGGTCATGGAGGCCGGCCGCCGCATCGTCGAGGGCGGGGTACGCGGCCGCATCGTGGTCAAGATCGGCGGCTAGCGCCGGCGCATGCCGGCAGGCGTTGTCCGCTCACCATCGCAGCGGCGAATGGTCAGGGCCGCAGATAGACGTAACCCGCCGACTGCAGTTCGGCGATGCGCAGTGCTTTCGTGATCTGCGGGGTAAGGCCACGATGCTGGAGTGACGCTCCACGCAAGAGGATACGCGCCCGCTGCAGATATCCATGCTGTAGTCGCGGCACTGCGGCCGGCTGTTCAAATCGCGCCTGCCTTCACGGGTCGTCCAGGCCGAGCTTGGGACCGCAGTCCGCAGGGAATGGTGGACCCGCGAGTTTCCAACACCGCCCCTACCCAGGCAGTGCGGCGAGCCGCGCGGCGTTGCGATTGTGCGCGCGGATGACCGGCGCCATGTCGAGGGTGACGATCTCGCCGTCGTCGACGATGAGGCGGCCGCCGACCACGGTGTGGCGCGCCCGGGTCGGCGCGCAGAACACCACTGCCGCCACCGGATCGCTCAGCCCGCCGGCATAAGCGATGTCGCCGAGGTCGAGGGTGAAGAAGTCGGCGCACTTGCCCGGCGCGAGCGAGCCGATGTCGCTGCGGCCCAGCACCGACGCGCCGCCGATGGTGGCGATCTCCAGCGCGTCGCGCGCCGTCATCCACTCCTTCGCCCGCAGCGGGTCCGAGGTCGAGAGCACCGTGCGCGGCCCCTCGGGCGGCAGCAGGCCGATCTTGAGCCGCGCCAGCAGCATCGCCTCGCGCACCTCGATCAGCAGGTTCGATCCGTCATTGCTCGAGGCGCCGTCGACCCCGAGCCCGGTGCGCACGCCGGCGTCGCGATATTTCTTCACCGGCGCGATCCCCGATGCGAGCCGCATGTTCGACGACGGGCAGTGGCAGACGCCGGCGCCCTTGGCCGCGAACAGGCGAATTTCCTCGTCGTCGACATGCACCGCGTGCGCGTACCAGACGTCGTCTCCCACCCAGTCAAGCGATTCCATGTAGGCGACCGGCCGCAGCCCCATGTGCTGCAGGGTGTAGCGCTCCTCGTCCAGGGTCTCGCACAGATGCGTGTGCAGCTGGACGCCGTAGTGCCGCGCCATCTTCGCCGATTCGCGCATGAGATCGGCCGTGACCGAAAACGGCGAGCACGGCGCGAGCACGATCTGCAGCATCGAGCCCGGTGCGGGATGGTGGTATGTCTCGATCACGCGGACGCAGTCCTTGAGGATCGCGTCTTCATCCTCCACGCAATCGTCCGGCGGCAGGCCGCCTTTCGACTGGCCGAGCGACATGCTGCCGCGCGAGACCGCGAAGCGGATGCCGAGTTCGGCGGCAGCCGCGATCTGGTCGTCGACCTTGCAGCCGTTCTGAAAGACATAGGCGTGATCGAACACCGTGGTGCAGCCGGACAAAGCGAGTTCGGCGCAGCCGACCAGCACAGCGGTGCGAGTGTCTTCCGGCGTCCGGCTGCCCCAGACGCGGTAATGCGCCTTGAGCCAGGGGAACAGGTTGGTGTTCTGCCCCGCCGGCAGGTTGCGGGTGAGGATCTGGTCGAGGTGATGATGGCAGTTGATGAGGCCGGGAAGCAGGATGTGGCCCTTGAGGTCGAGCACGACGTCGGCGTTCTCCGGCAGCTCGGCGCTCGACCCGATTTTCTCGATCACGCCGTCGCGGGCGAACAGCCCGGCGTCCTTCAGTTCGCGCCGCTGCCCGTCCATGGTCACCAGCATGTCGGCATTCTTCGCCAGCAGCGTCGCCATCGGGTTTCCCCCTGCATGTCGCCATGAGGCGGCGCCGATCGCCGCTTGCGCGCCAGCCTAGGCGAGGGCTTTGCAAGCGCCAACCCGCGTCGGTCGGTTGCGGCGTTGGAGCGCGCGCCCGGGCGGGGTTGCCGGCTGCGCCGATCTGGTCCAAACGGCTCGCGCTCGGGCGTGCTACATTAACGCGATCTCGCTCGCGCCGGTCGAAAAATCAGGAGGCTCCATGGAGCAGCTCATTCGCTTCCTGCCGATCATCTTTCGCTTGATCAACATGGCCCCGCAAATCCAGCAGGCGATCCGGGTTGGGACGCCGACGGTGAAGGCGGTCGAGGACAATGCTCGCGATCTCCTTCCGCTGCTGGGGCAGATCGGCAAGCAGATGTTTCCCGACATCGACGACCGACTTGCGCCCGCTGCGGCCGCCACGACCATGTTCGATCCGGTCAGGGTGAAATGGCTGCAGACAGCGCTCAATCTCCTCGGTGCCAACCCGGTCCTCGACGTGGATGGCGAGTATGGCCCCAACACCAAAGCGGCCGTCCAGCAGTTTCAGGTGGCGCACCAACTGGTCCCCGACGGGTGGGCAGGCGACGTCACGCACTCGGCGTTGCAGCTTGCGCTCTCGAAGGCGAAACCGCCGGGCTGAAGCCGCCGGTTCCGCGCGACGGCCCGTCGATGCGCGGGCCCGCGTTTCGCGTGTGACGCGGATCACAGCTGCGGAGGTCGACGACGGCTAGCCTTGTTGAAGGGAAGCAGCTTTACGCAGGGAGGGTCGCATGCCGCGCGCGGTCGATGTGGTGCGTCGGGTGGCGCCTCGGGCGAAGCCACGCTACCTTGCGGCATTCGAGAATGGCGACGCGTTGCTGATCGCGCATGGCATCACCACGCCGGATCGATTGGCGCATCTTCTTGCGCAGATCCTGCACGAAAGCGGTGGGCTCGAGCTCGAATGGGAAAATATGAACTACCGTGCCGAGCGCCTGCTGCAGGTGTTCGGCGTTGGGCGTCATTCCGCGGCAATCACCCCGAGCGAGGCGCAGGCGCTCGCCCGCAAGCCGAAGGCGATCGCGGAGCGCGTCTACGGTCTTGGCAATCCGCGCAAGGCGCAGGCGCTCGGCAATACGCAGCCGGGCGACGGCTTTCGTTATCGCGGCGGCGGGCTCCTGCAGACCACGGGCCGCGACAATTATCGTCGCATGGGACAGAAGTGCGGCGTCGATTTTGAAAGCCGGCCTGATCTCGTGGTCTCGGCCGAGCACGCGCTCAAGCCCGCGCTCGGGGAATGGGCCGAGGCAAAGCTGAACGCCTTTGCCGATTGCAACGACATCCTGTCGATCTCGCGCGCGATCAATATCGGCAGCGCGCGCGCGACGGCAATCCCGAACGGGATGGAGGATCGTCTCGCCTGGTTCGCCAAGGTGCGCCCGCTGATCGGGCGGGTCGAGTTCGTTGCGACCGCTGGCGAACCGAAAGACGTTCCGTTGCAACCTCCGCCGCCGGAGGAAGGCACGCCGGAACCGGGCATGGCCGACATCGTCGCTGGCCGCATCTTGCGATTCGGCGATCGGGGACGCGATGTCCGGGCGGTGCAGCGCGCGCTCGCTCGCCTCGGATACGATCTGCAGGGGACCGGCAATTTTGGCGCCAACACCCAGGCCGCCGTCGCCGATTTCCAGGCCAGGCATGGGCTCGAAGTGGATGGAGAAGTCGGCCCGGCAACCGCCACGGCGATCGCTGCTGCGCCGGCCCTCACGCCGCGGGGCGACGTGGTGACCGGCGGCGCGGGTCCGCTTCCATCTCCCTCGCCGCCGCCTCCGCCATCGGCATCCCCCGCTCCATCTGCGGCACCGCCGGCGCTCGCCGCTCGTCTCGGAGATCGCACCCTGCGGATCGGGGATGCCGGCGACCTCGTCCGGGCGTGTCAGATTGCGCTCGCCGGTCTCGGCTAC
>DASSJW010000934.1:0-3153 GCA_035690995.1 Xanthobacteraceae bacterium | reverse complement strand
ATGTCATGACCATACAAGCCGTGCTGCTTCCGCTGTTCGTCGAGGTGGTGCTGACCTTTGCGCTGCTCTGCTGGATGGCCTATGAGCGCACCAAGGCTTTCAAGGCGGGCGCGGTCCGACCCGCCGATATCGCCTTGCGTGAGCCGAACTGGCCGCAACGCCCGACCCAGCTCGGCAACGCCTTTCTCAATCAGTTCGAGCTGCCCGTTCTTTTCTACGTGCTGACGATCCTCGCCTGGATCACCCGCCACGCAGACCTTCTCTTCGTCATCCTGGCATGGGTCTTCGTCGCCATGCGGCTCGTCCAAGCCTACATCCACGTGACGCACAACAATGTGCGCCAGCGCGGCAGCGCGTTCATCGTGGGCGCAATCGTGCTCATGCTGATGTGGGCGATCTTCATCGTGCGCATCCTCCTTGGCATCTGATGACACCCGCCGCCCGGCTCTCCGCTGCCATCGAGGTCGTTGCCGACATCGAAGCGCGGCACCGGCCGGCGGCCGATGCGCTCAAGGACTGGGGGCTCTCGCACCGCTTCGCCGGCTCGGGTGACCGCGCCGCGATTGCCGGCCTGGTCTACGATGCGCTGCGTCGGCGCGCGTCCAGCATTCATGTCATGGGCGACGCGAGCCCGCGCGCAGTCCTGCTCGGAATGCTGCGGCTCGAGCGCAGTCTCGATCCCGACGCCATCGCGGCGCTGGCGAATGGCGGGCGTTTTGCGCCGCAACCGTTGAGCACCGCCGAGCAGGCGCGGCTCGCCGCGCCCGATCTGAAGGGCGCTCCGCCTTGGGTGGTCGGCGATTACCCGGAATGGCTCGATCCGCATCTCGCCCGCGTGTTCGGCGAGGAGCGCGGCGCCGAGGGTGCCGCGCTTGCGAGTCGGGCGCCGCTCGATCTGCGCGTCAACGACATCAAGTGCGAGCGCGACGAGGCGGCTGCCCTGCTGGCCGACCTCAATCCGGTGCCGACGCGCTGGTCGCCCTTCGGGCTGCGAATCGCGCTCGCGGCCGATGCCAAGAATCCGGCTATCCATGCCGAGCCCGCTTTCATCAAGGGCATGGTGGAGGTGCAGGACGAGGGTTCGCAGCTTGCCGCGCTGCTCGCCGGCGCAAAGCCTGGCGAGCACGTGGTCGATCTGTGCGCCGGTGCCGGCGGCAAGACGCTTGCGCTCGCGGCGGCGATGCATAATCAAGGACAGCTTTATGCCACCGACACCGACAAGCGGCGGCTCGCGCCGATCCATGAGCGCCTCGCGCGTGCGGGCGTGCGCAACGTGCAAGTCCGCACGCCGAAATCCGTAGGTACCGAGCTCGCCGATCTCGCCGGCCGCGCTGACCTCGTGCTCATCGACGCGCCCTGCACCGGCATCGGAACGTGGCGGCGCAATCCCGATGCCAAGTGGCGCGTGCGTCCCGGCGCGCTCGCGGTGCGGCTCGAGCAGCAGGCGGCCGTGCTCGACCGCGCTGCCGCGCTGGTCAAGCCAGGCGGTCGCATCGTGTACGTCACTTGCTCGGTGCTGGACTCGGAGAATGGCGATCAGGTCCGCGCATTTCTCGCGCGCCAAACCGGTTTTGCCCTCGTCCCTCCGGGCGAGGCGGCCAACGCCCTGGGAGAGCGCGCCTATCTCTTCCGCCATGCCGCCCTGATGTCGGCGGAGGGGCTGCTGATGACCCCGCGCCGCACCGACACCGACGGATTCTACGTGTCGGTGGTGGCCCGGACCTGATTCGGCCATCCGTGCCGGCTGGGCTCGGCCTCATGCCCGGCTGGGGCCGGCCTCATTGCCAAATCCGGCTCGAAAGGGCGGCGCCGGGCTCGATTTCGGCATTCGGCGGCATGCCGGCCGAAAGAGCGGTGGTGTTTGTGCAACACTTGCCCGAAAACAATCGGCCAAGGCCCTGAACAACGCAGTTTTTCGTTGTGCGGCGGGTGCGGTCAGAGCAATTCTTTATGGCACAGCGAGTGAGACGCTGGGGGCCGAGTGATGGTGCCGGGAGAACCGGCATCGTTCTCGGGTTGTGCGTTCCGGGGCATTAGAAGCGACACTCGAAACACCAGGGGGTTGGTCATGTTGAAGATCCTAACCATAACGGCTGCATCGATCGCAATGTTGAGCGCCGCCGCCGCCGCCGATCTGCCGCGCAAGGAGCCGCCTCCGCCCGCGGCCCCGGTTGGCAAGGCTCCGATCGGCAAGTATCCGGTCGGCAAGTTCCCGGTCGGCAAGTATCCGCAGCCGGTGGCCGCACGAGGCTAACCGGGGCAGGATTTGCGTGACGCCGAAAGAGGGCAGCCATGGCGGTGCGGGGAATCGTATTTCTTTTGTCGGGACTACTGCTCGGCGGATGCATGCAGGCAACGTTGGACCCCGTGTCCGACGCCAACTTCACCGCACGAGACAAGAAGCTCCTGGCGAATCCGCCATATGAGAGGGCGACGATTCCGCTCGCCTATCAGCGTCACGTCGTTCAGTACCACCGCAAGGAAGCGCCGGGGTCGATCCTCGTCGATACTGCGGAACGCTACCTCTACTACGTCCTCCCCGACGGGAAGGCCATCCGCTATGGCGTGATCGTTGGGGAGGACGCGCAGGCCTGGTCTGGCGTTGCCCGGGTCGGCCGCAAGGAAGAATGGCCGGGGTGGACCCCGACCGAAGGCGAGAAGAGACGGCTTGGCCCGCTGCCCAATTACGTCGAAGGCGGCGCGCACAATCCGATGGGTGCCCGCGGCATTTATCTGTTCTCCGGCAACCAGGACACGCTATTCCGCATTCACGGGACCAACCAGCCCCAGTATATCGGTCAGGCGATATCGTCCGGCTGCATTCGGTTGACGAACGAGGACGTGATCGATCTCTACAATCGCGTGAAGATGGGCGCGATCGTGGTGGTGCTGGGTCCCAGGGGCAGCGAAAATCGCGTCGCGTCGGCTGCCACCGGCCGTCCCGACTAATACCGGCTTACGGCCTCGCATTGGCGACCGGGGAAAGCGCATCGTCCGACTTGCCGGCTGCGATTATTTCCGTGGCTGCGGATTGCGACTGGAGGACTACGAGCGGAGTGGCCTCGATTCCTTCGCAGCCGTTTTTCAGCGAGCGGAGAACCTCAGCGCCCTCAGCGCCCGTGTTGCTCTACGAGTCAGCGTGCGGAGTGATGC
>DASSJW010000933.1:0-4314 GCA_035690995.1 Xanthobacteraceae bacterium | reverse complement strand
TCAGAGTATCGTGGAAAAGATCGTCGAGTTTCTTCGGTTCTTTGGCCATGGTGATCTCCAACGTTCGATGTGGGGAGCCGAGTGAGCCTTCGGCAGCGAGCTTCAGGATCGAACGAAGGCCCCAGGCGGATGCCGGGACATTTGCGATCCTGCACAGAATGTCCGTGTTCTGCCAAACCCGTGACCTTCTCTTTGGTTCCGGCGCCGCGGGTCGCGCCGCTCCGTGCGCTTGGGCGCGAACGTTCGCGGCAGGTGGCGGCTGCGTGAGCGAACCACCGACGTCGAGGCTGTCGGCTGCGCAAGCGGCGGCCGCCGCAGGGCGCCGTCATCTTGGCATCCGGCCGAACTCCTCGGCGGCATCCAGGAGCAGCGTCTCAATCTCCTCGACACCGCACCGATCGACGGCGCCGAGCTCCCGCCCTTGCCCACCGGCCTTGTAGAGCCACACACGTTGTCCGCCCAGGACATTGATCGAATATTTGGGACCGACGGCGCGCGGACCCTCGCCGAGGTCGGCGAGCCAGAAATCGGCGTGGGCGTGGTTCGTCGACCGCGGGTCGAGGTTGAGGTCGAGCTCAATGGTGACCTGCACCGATTGAAGTTCTGCATTGCCCCGCTCGATGCAGGGGACGAGAACCTGCCGGACCCAGTCCGCACCCACGTGAAAGGCCGCGGCGGGATCTCTCGCTCCCGGCCCATCCGCGGCTTGCGAGCTCTTGCCGTGGGCATGCTCGCGTCCATTCATGTAGGCGTCATAGAATGCTGGCACGTGCAACTCCCGGCCGTGAACTGGGTGAAACAGCGAAGGCATCCGAAGAGTCGGATTTCTTGCCGTATCAAGGCTAACGGGCAGAACGCCCGCGCGTTCCAGCTGGCGCCCCCCGCGTTCACGACCGGCGGCCTTGGTGCGTGCGCGCCGCTTCCTCAACAGCGGCGGCCCGACATTTGGCGCGGGGGGCATGCGGATGCGCTGATGTCACGTGCCGCCGTCTTCCCCGAGAAGGCAGCGCTGGCGGCGACGCGCCATCGCAAGCTACGATTGGCCTTGCAAAGCGGCTGCGCTTTTGCTCGCATCTAGCCGCTACCGGGCGGCACCTCGAAACTTTTCAAGGCAGCGGACGTTACGAAGGTGGCACAAACGACGCGTTTTTCCGCTCAGGAGACAAATGAGTCGTTTCCTGCCTCACACTTCATGCGGCCTAGAAAGACTTTCCCCTTGTCCTTGAACCGAGCCGCCCCCACCACGGGTGGTCGCGTTTCCCATCGATATGACAAAGCGAGTGGTTGTGAGCCGCGACCTGGGTGGCTTTGCAACGTTGTGAGCTCGCCACAATCCGGAAGGCTTTCATGAAGCGCGCTCGTCGGAAATCGCCCGGCTTTCCTCAAACTCAAGTCTTGCAGCGTTCACCGATCCGGGAGGGGCGACCTTTTCCGCTCGGAGCGACCTGGGACGGGCTGGGCGTGAATTTTGCGTTGTTTTCCGCCAATGCCACGAAGGTCGAACTCTGCCTTTTCGACATCGACGGCAAGCAGGAGGTGGAGCGGCTCGAACTGCCGGAATACACCGATGAAGTCTGGCACGGCTACCTGCCGGAGGCGCGGCCCGGAACAGTCTATGGCTATCGTGTTCACGGACCCTACGAGCCCGACGCGGGACATCGCTTCAATCCCAACAAGCTCTTGATCGACCCATACGCGAAGCAAATCGTCGGCTCCCTCACCTGGGGGCCGGAATTGTTCGGCTATGTGCTCGATTCCGCCGACAAGGACCTGTCGTTCGACGAGCGTGACAGTGCGCCTTTGATGCTCAAGTGCAGGGTGATCGATCCTGCTTTCACATGGGGACAGGAGCGCAAACCCGCCGTCCCGTGGGAACAGACCGTCGCGTACGAGATGCACGTCAAGGGCTTCACCAAGCTCAACCCGCATATTCCGGCTGCGACCCGCGGCACCTTCGCAGGGTTGGCGCACTCCCGCGTGGCGAACTATCTGCGCACGCTCGGCGTGACCTCGGCAGAACTGTTGCCGGTCCACGCCTTCGTCGACGACAGTTACCTCATCGATAAGGGTCTCAAGAATTACTGGGGCTACAACTCGATCGCATTTTTCGCCCCCGAGCCACGCTATCTGCATTCGCCGTTTGCCAACGAGTTCAAGGAAATGGTGAACCAGTTTCACGCCGCCGGCATCGAGCTGATCCTCGACGTGGTCTACAACCACACGGCTGAAGGCAACGAGTTGGGACCGACGCTGTCGCTCAGGGGCATCGACAACGCAAATTATTACCGCTTGATGCCGGATAAGAAGCGCTACTACATCAATGACACCGGCACCGGGAATACGGTCAACCTCTCGCACCCGCGCGTGCTCCAGATGGTCGCGGATTCGCTGCGCTACTGGGCGACGGAGATGAGGGTCGACGGCTTCCGCTTCGACCTTGCCACCATCCTTGCGCGCGAACCCTACGGGTTCGACGAAGGTGGCGGATTTCTCGATGCCTGCCGGCAAGACCCGGTCTTATCCAGCGTGAAACTAATCGCCGAGCCTTGGGATATCGGGCCGGGCGGCTACCAAGTCGGACAATTTCCGCCGGGATGGGCCGAATGGAACGACAAGTTCCGCGATACGGTACGTTCGTTCTGGAAGGGTGACGAAGGAAAACTGGCGGATTTTGCCGCGCGCATCTCAGGCTCGGGCGATCTCTTCAACAAGCGCGGACGCCGGCCTTGGGCCAGCGTGAATTTCGTCACCGCGCATGACGGGTTCAATTTGAACGATCTCGTCTCGTATAACGACAAGCACAACGAGGCGAACGGCGAGGACAATCGCGACGGTCACTCCAACAATTATTCCTGGAACCACGGCGTGGAGGGCCCCACCGACGATCCTGCGATCAAGGAATTGCGCGCGCGCCAGCAACGCAATCTCCTGTCGACGCTTCTGCTCTCGCAAGGCACGCCCATGATCCTCGCTGGCGACGAGTTCAGCCATACCCAGAACGGCAACAACAACGCCTACGCGCAAGACAACGAGATAAATTGGCTCGACTGGGAGAACATCACGCCTGAGGGCCGCAATCTTCGCGAGTTCACCCGCAAGCTGATTGCACTCCGCAAGGCATACCCGATCCTGCATCGCGGCCGCTTCGTCGTGGGACGCTACAACGAAGAGTTGGACGTCAAGGATGTGACCTGGCTCTCGCCCACCGGGAAAGAGATGGACCAGGGGCAATGGGAGGATGGCAAAGCCAAGTGCTTCGGCATGCTGCTGGATGGCCGCGCGCAGCCGACCGGCATCAAGAGGCGCGGCGACGACGCGACGCTCCTGATCGTCACCAATGCTCACCACGACGTGGTGGAGTTCACCGTCCCGGAGGTACCCGAGGGCAAGTGCTGGTTCCGCGTGGTCGACACCAATATCCCTGGCGGCACCGAAACGCCGGCGTTCGAGTTCGGTCACCGTTATCAGGTCACCAGCCGATCGCTGGTCGTCTTCGTGCTGGGTTTCGAAGATCGCCAGCCGCGAAAGATGCGGGAGGGAATCGGCGCCATTCTCGATCTCGCGGAGCGCCCAGTGGCCCCTGAGATGGTTTGATGCCCCACCTGGAGTTGAGCACGACGGACGTAGTTGATTCTCGCGGATCGCGCCCTCTGCCCGTGTTCGAGGCGCAAGGACGCACCATACGCGATCTCCCGCCTGATCAAACCTTCGGGCGACTCGCGTCCGACATTCTTCCCGGCTACCTGATGGAGCGGCGCTGGTACGCCGCCAAAGATGCAGGCGTTCCGCATGTCGGGATCGCGAATTCCATCTCGTTGGCCCCCGGCGACGATGCGCTCATCCTGATCCTGGATGTGACGCCAGAGCGTCAGCCGTCGCGCAAGTACCTCTTGCCCGTCAGCATCCTGTGGGATGCTGAGGCGCCGGCGTCTGCAATATTGGCCGAGGTGCAACATGCCTCCTCGCGCGGTGTCCTGGTCGACGCCTTCGCCGACGATCGGTTCATCCGCGGAGTGCTCGCTCGCATCGCCACGGACGAGGGCACCGAAGGGGGCGAGGCTCCCATTCTCGTCTTTCGACGGTCGGCATCGCTCAACGCGCGAAGGATGACGGCGGCATCCACCATCGAGCGCAGGACCGGCGAACAGTCAAACACGTCGGTTCGAATCGGCGGTCTGATGCTCAAGGGTTTCCGCAGGCTCGAGGGCGGCATCCATCCCGAGCTGGAGATAGGTCGTTTTCTGACCGAAGTGGCCGGCTTCAAGAATGCGCCGGCTCTTCTCGGATCAGTCGAGCTGGCTGCGACCGCGGGAG
>DASSJW010000932.1:0-2246 GCA_035690995.1 Xanthobacteraceae bacterium | reverse complement strand
CGAACTCTCTCCCTACCGCATCTTTTCCCGCGAGGAATGGGCGGCGCTGCGCAAAGACACGCCGATGACGCTTGCGCAGGACGAGGTCGCGCGGCTGCGCTCGCTGCATGACCGGCTCGACATGGCGGAGGTCGAGGAGATTTATCTGCCGCTGTCGCGACTGCTCTCCTTGTATGTCGCTGCGACCCAGCGCCTGTTCCACGCCCAGCAGGCCTTCCTCGGCACCGAAGACGCCAAGATGCCCTACATCATCGGTGTCGCGGGCTCCGTGGCGGTGGGCAAGTCGACCACGGCGCGCGTGCTGCAGGCGTTGCTGGCGCGCTGGCCGAATGTTCCGAAGGTCGATCTCATCACCACCGACGGCTTCCTCTATCCGAACGCGATCCTCGAGCGCGAAGGCCTGATGGAACGAAAGGGCTTCCCCGAAAGCTACGATCTGCCCGCGTTGCTGCGCTTCCTGTCCGACATCAAGGCCGGCCGACGCCCGGCGCGCGCGCCGGTGTATTCCCATCTCATCTACGACGTGATGCCCAATCAATGGATCGAGGTCGACCGGCCGGAGATCCTCATCGTCGAGGGCCTCAATGTGCTGCAGACCGGGGCGCCCCCGAAGGACGGCAAGGCGATTCCTTACGTGTCGGATTTCTTCGATTTCTCGATCTACCTCGATGCCGACGAGGATGTGCTGAGGAGCTGGTACGTGGATCGGTTCCTGACGTTGCGCGGCACCGCGTTCCGCGATCCGAAATCGTATTTCCACCGCTACGCGACGTTGTCGGATGAGGAAGCGGTCGAGACCGCCGCCTCGATCTGGACCCGCATCAATCTCCTCAATCTGAACGAGAACATCTTGCCGACGCGCCAGCGCGCCGACCTCATCCTCAAGAAAGTCGAGAGCCATCTGGTCGAGGAAGTGGCGCTGCGCAGGTTGTGACACGCGGCCGACGCGGCGCGCGCATGTTCGCCGCCACGCCGAGATCTGGGGCCGCCGACATCAGGCGCTGTCCGGCCCTGGCGCGCCGGTCCAGCGTTCGACCGCCTCGCGCAGCGCTTCGATCGAGTATGGCTTGCGCAGCTTGGGAACGTCGGAGAATTCGGGAGGGAAGGCGATCTGCTCGCCATATCCGGTCGCGAATACGAACGGCACGCCCAGTTCGGTCAGGCGCCTGGCGATCTCGAAACTGGTTTCGGCGCCGAGGTTGACGTCCAGCAGCGCGAATTCAGGCGGATGGTCGGAAATCTCCCTGAGGGCCTGGCCCACGCCGCTCGCGCTGCGCACCGTGCCGACCCCGAATTTGTGCATCATGTCCTCGGCATCGAGCGCGATGATCATGTTGTCCTCGACGACGAGCACGTCCTTCGGCATCCGCGCCGCGTCCGTGCTCGAGTCTGCGACTGTTTCCGCCCTGTCCCGCGCTGCGCCGGGGGAGATGCGGACATAAGCCGCCGGGATCGTGAACGACGCGCGCAGACCGGCGGGTGCGAAGTCGACCCGCGCATCGCCCCCGAGGTCGTGGCGGATCGACCGTTCGATCACAGTGCTGCCGAAGCCGCGCCGGGTGGGGGGCCGCACCGGCGGTCCGCCGTGCTCGGACCAATCGATCGTCAGGCGTCCGAGGGCATCGAGGGCGGTCGCGATCTCGACCCGGCCGCGATTGTCGCTCAGAGCACCGTATTTGGCCGAATTGGTGATCATCTCGTGGATCACCAATGCGACCGTGGTGAACGCCTGCGGCTCGATCAGCACATCCGCGCCGCTGACCACGACGCGATCCGCCTTGTCGGCGAGATAGGCACCGGCTTCCGCGTTGATCAGGCCGCGAAACGAGGCGGGTCCCCAGTTGTCGGCCGTGATCTGATCGTGCGCCATCGCCAGGGCGTGGATGCGGCCGCCGACCACCTTGGTGAACGATTCGACGTCGGTCGCCGAGTCCTTGCTCTGGGTGATGACGCCGCGGATCAGTCCCAGGATGTTGCGGACGCGATGGTTGAGTTCGGCGATCAGCAATTCCTGCCGCTCCTGCGCTCGTCTGCGCTCGCTCTCGGTGAGATCGGACAAGCGCAGGATCACTTCGAGCAAGCTGACGCGCAGCGCTTCTGCGATACGGCACTCGACCGCCAGCCAGGGCGGCGATTGCCCGCTCACGGTCTCGCGCCAGAGCTCGAAACTCTTGCGCGGCGTCAGCCGCGCGCCGAGCGGGCCTGACGTGACCGGCTTCGACGGATCCCCGGCCCAGTTCACGTTG
>DASSJW010000931.1:0-15655 GCA_035690995.1 Xanthobacteraceae bacterium | reverse complement strand
GTGATCGCCGAAACCAGGATCAGCTTGCCGTTCGGACGGCTCTTCAGCGACTTGATGAAGTCCATCGACACCTTGGCCTTGTAATGGCCATAGGGCTCGAGGTGCTCCGGCCCGATGCCGAGCTTGTCGCGCGCCACGTCGAGGATCAACCGCTTCGTGGCCGATTGGGAGATCTCGATGTCGGATTTTGGATTGAGATGCTGCGAGGCGGTGATGGGTTGCTTGGCTGCGGTCGCTTGCGTCGGGGTCATGAGAGCCTCGTGCCGAGGTTAAGTTTTGCATTGGTGGCGAATTCGCCGGCCGCGCATTTGGGCCCGTCGGCCGGCTTGACGCGCAGGACCTTGATGCGGCCGTCGGCGCACACCACTGTGAAGCCTTCGGTTGAAATATCGACGATCTCGCCCATCTTGCCGCCGATGCCCTTGGGGTCGCGCGCTGGCAAGGGCTGGGACTCGAACACCTGCAGTGCCTGGCCGTTGAGCGACGTCCACGCTCCCGGCGCCGGGTTGCAGCCGCGTATGAGATTATGGATCTGCCGCCACGGCTTGCCCCAGTCGATGCGAGCGTTGTCCGGGCCGCAACGGCCTTCGTAGGTCGCCTGCGCGTGATCCTGCCTGATCCGCGGCGCCTTGCCGGCCTTGACCAGATCGACGGCCTCCAGCATGGCCTCGACGCCCATGGGAAAGAGCCGGTCGAAATAGACCGAGCCTAGCGAATCCGCGCCGGAGATCGGGGTCTTCTTCTGCAGCAGCACGTCGCCGGTATCGAGGCCGTTATCGGGCCAGAAGATCGAAAGCCCGGTCTCGCTGTCGCCCTGGATGATCGGCCAGTTGATCGCGCTCGGACCACGGTATTTCGGCAGCAGCGAGGGATGGTATTGGATCGATCCCTTGGTCGGGATGTTGAGAAACTCCTCCGGAACGAACAGCGTGACGAAGGCCATGACCTGCAGATCGGGCTTGAGCGACTTGAACTCCGCCCACACTTCGGGCTTGCGGTAGGACGCCGGCTGATAGACCGGCAGCTTGGCCGCGAGCGCCGCCTCCTTTAGCGGGTCGGGTTTGGCGCCTTCTTTCTCCGGCGCGACATAGACGGCGACCACGTCGTCGCCGCGCTTGAGCAACGCCTCCAGGACGGCCTTGCCGAACGCCTGTTGGCCGTGCACCACGATACGCATTCAGATCCCTCCAAAACCTTCGCTGTCATGCCCGCGCAGGCGGGCATCCAGTAGTCGGCCTGCGATTACTGGATCCCCGCACTCGCGGGGACGACAATCTCGTTTGTTTCGCGTCTATGGGTCACGCTGCCTCGGCGCGCGCGCCTTTCTCCGGTGCAGTGATCGCGCCGGAGGTCTTGATCTCGGCAATCTCCGTGGCGGAATAGCCGAGCTCCTTGGCAAGGATCTCGTCGGTGTGCTCGCCGAGCAGCGGCGAACGCTTCACCTCGGTGATCGAATCCGACATCTTCACGGGATTACCGACGGTGAGATACTTGCCGCGCGTGGGGTGATCGACCTCGACGACGGTGCCGGTTTCGCGCAGCGACTTCTCTTCGGCGATCTCCTTCATCGACAGGATCGGGCCGACCGGAATGTCGTGCGCGTTGCAGATGTCCATGACCTCGAACTTGGTCTTGGTCATGGTCCATTGCTCGACGGTATTGAAGATGTGCTTGAGCCGCGGCAGCCGCGCCGGCGGCTTGGCGTAGTCGGGATCGGTCTTCCATTCCGGCTTGCCGATCAGGTCGCAGATCGCCTCCCATACCGGCGCCTGGGTGATGAAATAGATATAGGCGTCGGGATCGGTCTCCCAGCCCTTGCACTTGAGGATCCAGCCGGGCTGGCCGCCGCCGGAATCGTTGCCGGCGCGCGGCACCGCCTGCCCGAAGGGAACGCCTTCGCCGTACTGGCTGTACTCGGTAAGCGGGCCATGCTTGAGGCGTTGCTGATCGCGCAGCTTGACCCGCGCGAGGTTGAGCACGCCGTCCTGCATGGCGCAGAGCACGCGCTGGCCGCGGCCGGTGCGGATGCGCTGGTAGAGCGCGCTGACGATGCCGAAAGCGAGATGCAATCCGGTGCCGCTGTCGCCGATCTGCGCGCCGGTGACCAACGGCGGCCCTTCGCGGAAACCAGTGGTGGAGGCTGCGCCGCCGGCGCACTGCGCGACGTTCTCGTAGACCTTGCAGTCCTCATAGGGACCGGGGCCGAAGCCTTTCACTGAGGCGACGATCATACGCGGGTTGGTCTTGTGGATGTGCTCCCAAGTCAGTCCCATGCGGTCGAGCGCGCCGGGAGCGAAATTCTCCACCAGCACGTCGCAGTGCCTGATCAGCCGATCGAGGATTTCCTTGCCTTTGGGATGCTTGGAATCGATGGTGATGGAGCGTTTGTTGCCATTGAGCATCGTGAAGTAGAGGCTGTCGGCACCTTTGACATCGCGCAACTGCCCGCGCGTGATGTCGCCGATGCCGGGACGTTCGACCTTGATCACGTCGGCGCCCATATAGGCGAGCAATTGCGTGCAGGTCGGACCCGATTGCACGTGCGTGAAATCGAGGATGCGCACGCCGTCGAGGGCCTTGCCGGCCTGCCCGAACGGCTTGCTCGACGGCTTGGGCAGACCGCTCGCGATCGTCTTTTTGGCTGCCGGCTTTTTCGCCTTCAACTTCACCACCTTCTTGGACGTCGCCCTGGCTTTGGGCTTTGTTTTCGCCTTGGCTTTCACTTTCTTTGCCATTGTCGTTTCCTTCAGGAGTTCAATCGATGGGACCGATTATTTCTTGCGAAGCACGCTTTGCGGGTTGAGGTTGCCGATACGCCCGCTCTCGCTGCCGGCCGCCGGGTCGATCACCGCGTTGACGAGTGTCGGCTTGCCGGAGTCCATCGCCTCGTTCACGGCGCGCTTCAACTCGTCGGGCGTCGTCACATTGACGCCGACGCCTCCGAATGCTTCTGCGATCTTGTCGTAGCGCGCATCCTTCACGAAGACGGTGGTCGCGACATCCGAGCCGCCGCTCGGATTGACGTCGGTCCCGCGATAGATCCCGTTGTTGTTGAAGACGACGACGCAGACCGGGAGGTTGTACCGGCAGATCGTCTCGACCTCCATGCCCGAGAAACCGAAGGCGCTATCGCCTTCGACCGCGAGCACGGGTTTGCCGGTCTCGATCGCCGCTCCGATGGCAAAGCCCATCCCGATGCCCATGACGCCCCAGGTGCCGACATCCAGGCGCTTGCGCGGCTTGTACATATCAATAATACCGCGCGCGAGATCGAGCGTGTTGGCGCCCTCGTTTACGAGGATGGCATCCGGTCGCTCCTTGATGATGGTGCGTAACGCACCGAGGGCGCCGTGGTAGTCCATCGGCGCCGAATTCTTCATCAGTCGCGGCGCCATCTTGGCGATGTTCTCGTCCCTCTTCGAACTGACGGCGTTGATCCATTCAGCCGGCGGGGTCGGCCATTTGCCGTCCATGCCGGCAAGCAGAGCCGACACACAGGAGCCGATATCGCCCACCACGGGTGCGACGATCTCGACGTTGCTGTCCATCTCCCTGGGCTCGATGTCGATCTGGATGAATTTCTTCGAATGCGGCTCGCCCCAGGCCTTGCCCTTGCCGTGAGACAGAAGCCAGTTGAGGCGCGCACCGATCAGCATCACGACGTCGGAGTCTTTCAGCACGGTCGAGCGCGCAGCGCCCGCACACTGCGGATGGGTGTCGGGCAGCAGCCCCTTGCCCATGCTCATGGGCAGGAACGGGATGCCGCTCTTCTCGACCAGGGCGCGGATATCGTCATCGGCCTGCGCGTAGGCCGCACCCTTGCCGAGGATGATCAGCGGGCGCTTGGCACCCTTCAGGATGTCGAGCGCGCGCTTGATCGCGGCGGGAGCGGGAATCTGAGCCGGCGCCGGGTCGATGACCTTCACGAGCGACTTCGCGCCGGCATCCGCGTCCATGACCTGAGAGAACAGCTTGGCGGGTAGATCGAGATAGACCCCGCCGGGACGCCCCGAGACAGCGGCACGGATCGCTCGCGCCAGGCCAATGCCGATGTCCGCGGCATGCAGCACGCGAAAGGCCGCCTTGCAGAGCGGTTTGGCAATGGCGAGTTGGTCCATTTCTTCGTAGTCGCCCTGCTGCAGATCGACGATTTCGCGCTCGGAGGAGCCACTGATCAGGATCATCGGGAAGCAGTTGGTCGTGGCGTTGGCCAGCGCGGTGAGACCGTTGAGAAAGCCGGGGGCCGATACCGTGAGGCAGATACCCGGCTTTTTCGTCAAGAAGCCGGCGATCGCCGCCGCATTGCCGGCGTTCTGCTCGTGGCGGAAGGAGATGACGCGAATGCCCGCACCCTGCATCATACGGCCCAGGTCCGTGATCGGGATGCCGGGAACACCGTAGATCGTATTGATGCCGTTGAGCTTGAGCGCATCGATGACGAGATGAAAGCCGTCTGTCAGCTGCCGCTCTGTGTCTTCCGCGGTGGTCGCAGGCTTGGTCTTCACTGCTGCGTCAGCCATGGGAATCCTCCGTCGAAATCTTTTTCGGTGTCAGTCCAAATAGTCGGCGTATTTCTCGACGTGCTCGGCCAGACCGAGCGCATGACTGCGTACGAGGTCCTCGGCCCGCTTGGTGTCGCGCCCCTCGAGCGCCTCGATGATCGTCATGTGGTCGCGGATCGAGCGGTCGGCCCGATCCTGCTCGCCGATGGTCTTGCGGCGGATCATGCGCATGTGCGCGAACAGGTTCTCGGCGAGCGAGATGAGGACGCTGTTGCGGCTCATGCGGATGATGGTCTGGTGAAACTCGATGTTCACCTCGGAGTATTCGTCGAGCTTGGCGTGCAGCCTGCCGTTCTCGAACTTGGTGAACATGGTGCGCAGCGAGGCGATCTCCTCCGCACTCGCGTTCTCCGTGATCAGCCGCGCCGCCATGCTTTCCAGCGCCGCCCAGGCGGTGATCATCTCGATGACCTCGCGCCGGGTCTTGCGAACGACGTAGATCCCCCGCCGCGGAACGGCGCGCACGAAGCCTTCGCGCTCGAGCTGCGCCATGGCCTCGCGCACCGGCGTGCGGCTGATCCCGAAATCGAGCGCCAGCCGCCGCTCGTCCAGGCGGATGTCGTCGCGACTGCGATAGACGTCCATCGAGACGATCGCGTCCCTGAGGGCGGCATAGGCCCGGCTCTTGAAGCTTTCCGGGCTGCCGATGGGCTCGACCGCCACGCGCGGCGCCGTCTCCGCCGCGGCGGAGGCAGGCCGGGACTGAACCCGAAGGCTGGAAGAACCGGGGGAGCGATGATCGTTGCTCATGGCTGGTATACAATATTCCAGAAGCGGGACCGTGCGCAATCCAGTTTGATGGGCTGTTTCAGGCCAACACCGGGGGGAGGCCGGTCAGACCGCCGGCCAGGTGCGTCGACGGGTGAACGCGTTCTGGATCAGCGGCCAGAACAGAGCGATGAGCCCCAGCGCCATGATCGAGCTGACCAGCCCGTTGGAAACGAAGATGCCGAGGCTTCCCTGCGACGACAGCAACGATTGCCGGAATGCCTCCTCGGCCTTGTCGCCAAGCACGATCGCCAGCACCAGCGGCGCCAGCGGGTAGTTGCACTTCTTCAGGACGTAGCCGACGACGCCAAACACCAGCATCATCACGACGTCGAAAGTCGAGTTGTGCACGGTATAGGCGCCGATCGCACAGAACATCAGGATGATCGGCGCGATGATGGCGAAGGGAATCCGCAGGATCGCGGCGAACAGCGGCACACAGGTGAGCACCACCAGCAGCCCGACGACATTGCCGAGATACATCGACGCGATCAGGCCCCAGACGAACTCCTTTTGCTCGACGAACAGCAGCGGCCCGGGCTGGAGCCCCCAGATCAAGAGGCCGCCGAGTAGCACCGCCGCAGTGGGTGAGCCCGGGACGCCGAGCGACAGCATGGGCAGCAGCGCCGCGGTGCCCGCGGCGTGCGCCGCCGTCTCCGGCGCGACCACGCCCTCGATCTCCCCGCGGCCGAACCTGTCGCCATTCTTCGAGACCCGCTTGGCGATGCCGTAGCTCATGAACGACGCGGGCGTGGCGCCGGCGGGACTGATGCCCATCCAGCAGCCGATCACACAGGATCGCAGCGACGTCATCCAGTAGCGCGGGAGTTCGGCCCAGGTTTTGAACACGACCGCCGGATTGATGCCGGCCGCGCCCCCCTTGAAGCTCAACCCTTCCTCGATTGTGAGCAGGATCTCGCCGATGCCGAATAGGCCGATAACCGCGATCAGAAAGTCGAAGCCGTTGAGCAATTCGGTCTGACCGAAGGTCAGCCGCAGCTGGCCAGTGACACTGTCCAGCCCGACCGCCGCGAGCGCAAAACCGATCATCATCGCGGCCACGGTCTTGAACGGCGGCTCCTTGCTCATCCCCACGAAGCTGCAGAAGGCGAGGAAATAAACACCGAACTTCTCGGCCGGCCCAAACTGCAGTGCGAATTTGGCCACCAGCGGCGCCACCAGGGTGATCATGATGACCGCGAACAGCGCGCCGACGAAGGATGACGTGAACGCGGCGGTCAGCGCCTCGCCCGCCCGGCCCTGCTGCGCCATGGGATGGCCATCGAAGGTGGTCGCTACCGACCAGGGCTCGCCCGGAATATTGAACAGGACCGAGGTGATGGCGCCACCGAACAGTGCTCCCCAGTAAATGCAGGACAGCATGATGATCGCCGACGTCGGCGACATCGAGAACGTCAGCGGCAGCAGGATCGCGACGCCGTTCGCTCCACCGAGTCCGGGCAGCACGCCGATGATGACGCCCAGCATGATGCCGACGAGCATAACCAGGAGGTTGAACGGCTGGAGGACGACGCTGAAGCCGTGAAACAGATTGACGATTTCTTCCATCTAATGAATCTCGTCACTCCAACCGGTCCGGCCGAGCCGGCGGAACGCGTCAAAATCCGAGCAGTTCTTCGATCGGCCCCTTCGGCAAAGACACCAAGAACCATTTTTCGAAGATGACGAAGGTCACGACCGGGACGCCCACCGCGACCGCTCCGATCATGCCCCAACCGTATTGACCAAGCCATCGCATGAACACGGCAATCAGCAGCGCCGACGCGATGTAAATCCCGATCCACGGCACCAGCGCCACGTAGATCGCGGTCGGCACCAGCATGGACATCACCTTGCCGAGCTGCCCCCATTCGGCGAACAGTTGGTCGTTGCGTCGGTCGGACATGACCGCGCCGAAGTTGATGATGCTCGACGCCAGGATCATCAATCCTACGTAAAAGGGAAAGAAACCGGCTTTCGGACCTTCCGCTCCCCAGCCGATCCCGGCCTGAATGCTGCCGGCGATGACAACCAGTGCGAACGCTGCAATCAACAGCGCCACAGCCATTTCGACCGACCGTTGAGCCGGTCCGGCACCGCGCGCGCCCTCGAAATTCTCGCTCATCGGTCGGTCATCCGAGACCCGTGCGCACCCGCCAATGGACCCTCGAGCCCGCCGGCGGGTGCTCACACGGCAATCATCATTGGCCGGCCAGGAAGCCGGCCTCTTTCATCAGTGCTTGGTGACGCTTCTCTTCCGCGTCGACCCACTTGGCATACTCCTCGCCGGTCATGAAGGTATTGTTGAAGGCGCCCTCGTTCATCAACGTCTTCCACTCCGGAGTCTCGCGCACCTTTTTGAGCAGGTCGACGTAGTAGTCAATTTGGTCCTTGGTAGCACCCGGCACCGTGAAAATACCGCGCAGCATCAAGTACTCGACGTCGAGGCCCTGCGACTTGCACGTCGGAACCTCGCTCCAGGACATATTGTTGGCGACCTTGTCGGTGTACGGGAGAGTCTTGCCGTCGAACACGCAAAGCGGCCGTACCGAATTACCCCGCCATTGCGCCACCGCCTCGATCGGATTGTTGACGGTCGAGTCGACGTGTTTGCCAACCAGCTGGACCGCGACCTCGCCGCCGCCGCGGAATGGAATATAGGTGAACTTGGTGCCGGTGGCCTTCTCGATCGCGACGGTGATGATCTGGTCTTCCTGCTTGGAGCCGGTACCGCCCATCTTGAACTTGCCGGGCTCCTTCTTTGCGGCCTCGATATATTCCTTGACGGATTTGTACGGCGATTCGGCATTCACCCAGAGGATGAACTCGTCGAGCGCCATCATGGCGACCGGCGTCATGTCCTTCCAACTGAAGGGAATGCCGGTCGCGAGCGGGGTCGTGAACAGATTGGACAGCGTGATGATGAGCTTGTGCGGATTGTTGCGCGCACTCTTCACGTCGAGAAAGCCTTCACCGCCGGCGCCCCCCGACTTGTTGATCACCACCATCGGCTGCTTCATCAGATTGTGCTTGGTGACAATGCCCTGGATCGTGCGCGCCATCTGATCGGCGCCGCCTCCCGTTCCTGCGGGCACGATGAATTCGACCGGACGTGTCGGTTCCCACGCAGCCAGCGCGGAGACTGGCGTCAACGCAGGCGCGATGCCCAGCACCGCGAGGGCGCCGAGGATCGGATGTCCTAATGTTCGCATCGACGTTCTCCCTGAATATCTATTTTTCTCGCCCCGCTCCGTTGAGCCTGCAGTCAACGAACATGGATGGACCGCAACGTCGTCCGTCGCGGGATTCCGTTTCTCGGTAAATCGCACGCCCATGTTAACAAAGCTAGCCCGGGCCGCTGGGACAATGGCCCGAATTGCGGTCCCGCAGGCGGGACGTGGTGCCGCACCTTGCTTGTGCGGTGCAACAGCCAAAGTTTGACGCGGGCTGCCGTCCCTGGCCTTCAGATACCAGAAGCCTATTTCTTAAGCGCTACTTTAGTTGAAGGTCACCGGCAACGTGACGCGGTACACGAGGATCATGGTATCGACCTCGACCCCGCTCGCGTCTTTGTAAGGGGCGCCGACCTGATAGCCGTTCTGGGTAATGAAATCGTTGTCGTTCGTTATAAACAAGAAGAAATCGTTTGGGTTCTCCGGATCGAGCGCCGGCACCAGCGCCATGCCCTCCCATTTCTCCGACAGATTGTCGCGATCGTTCGGTGGACCATTGTGCAGTCCGAACTTGGTGAGTTCCGTGTTGTTGTTGATGTCGATGTAAGGGGTGAGCGTTGCGGGCACGACACCGGCGGCAAGTTTGCCGTTAGGGGCGACGGGTACGGCGCCGTCATAGGGCGAGCCCGCGATATTCGTCGCCCGCGACGTGTCGACGAGCTCGATGCTGCGATAGCGCGAGGTTGTGCCGCCGGCACCATAGCCGTTACTGCCGTCGCGGCAGAGCAACAGGAAGAACGTCTCGTCGAGCGCGAGCAGTTCGCTCTGGGCGGCCACCGACTGCCGGCCTTCGGCATCTTTGAACATCGGCAGCGGCACGACGTGCTCGCGCGCGAGCCTCGGTCGCGCAGGATCGGTGATGTCGTAATACAGGAGCCGGGTATATCGACGCGTTTCCAGTGAAGCGCCGCCATCCTGGCTGGTCGCGCTCTGCAGCGCGACGACAAGGAAGCGGCCGCCCGGCGTCAATGTCAGCCCTTCGAAACCCTGGTTGTTCTGCCGGCCCATCTCGGGGTTGCGCGGCTCCGGCGCTTGCGCGCCCGGCCCTGGATTGTTGGAAGAGTAGTGAACCTTGCCGTTGCGTTTGGGAAGGAAAGCGTCTGGCGGCCTCACCGCCGCAATCATGCGTCCCGTCGGCGAGAAGCGATAGAGATAGGGACCGTATTCGTCGCCGACAAAAAAACTGCCGTCGGGCAGCAGCGCCAGGGATTCGGTATCGATGCTCACGCGTCCGTTTGATGCCTGCGGAAGTTCGGGAAAGCCCTGGGCCGCAGCACGGACGCCGCCCGGATCGAGCCCGGTCAGCAATTCTCCCGCCGCATCGGTGAGCAGGATCGTATCGGTAAGAGTTGCGACCACGCTCTTTTGCCGCTCCGCCTCCGGCACGGCGGCGGGATTGTCGAGCGGCGTCAGAGTGACAGAAAGCTTGTTGAGGCGGGCGCGATAGTCAGACGTGCCGCCAACATTGTACCCCCGATCGGGCAGCATATAGAGCGTGCCCTGATAACCCGCAGGCGTTCTCATCCACGTCTTGGGATCGAACGCTATCCCGGATCCGGAGCCGAAGGTTTCACCGAACTTGTCGCGCAAGTCGGAAGGCACCCGTCCGACTCCGACCAGCGCCTTGTTGACGAAGACCAGATTACCGATCGTGACGGTCTCGGCCGCGAATGCGGCGGGCGTCGGCACGAACGCGCCCGCGATCGATCCTGACAGGACAACGATTCGCAACGCGCGAAACAACCCCGAGAAGAAGAAAACGCGAGCACGATCGAACATGTTCATTTCCTAGAACGCTTCCAAAAGAAGATGGCTAATCGTCGTACTAATTGTCACTGTATTTGCGGCGTGACAATCCCGTGAGACACGGTGCAGCAATTGCCTCCGCGTGGACAACTCGTGCCGGCGCCGCTAGCCTTGGCCAGCTCTTTCGAGAATGGCGGCGCCGCTTGCGCGAGATATCGATCCCAGCATGACATCATCGGCGCGCGAGAACACATACGGGCAGCGGGCGCGTATCGGCTATACCTCGCCGCCGCTGACGACCGAGGTCTTTCCCTACGAGTTCTACAAGATCGTTCCCGCCGGCGTGACGCTCGTCATCACCACGCTCGCGATCGTGGTTCGCAGCAAGGGCGAGGTTGACCAGTCCTACGACATCAGCATGAAGGCGGCGCGCGAGATGGCGGCGGCAGGGGTCGACATCGTGGTGCTCGGCGGCGTTCCCATCAATCTGTCGAAGGGCTATTCCAACGCGGAGCAGATGATCATCGATCTCGAGGCCGAACTGAAGGTCAAGGTCTCGACCAGCGCCTCGGCTCAGGCGAAAGCCGCCAAGGCGCTCGGCTGCAAGAAGGTGGTGGTCGCGCAACCATATGAACTCAGCGAGACCGACAGGATCGCCAGCTATGGCACCCATTTCGGCTGCGAGGTCCTGGGTGCAACCGGGTGGGGCAGCGCCTTCAACCAGATCGGACGCATCCCGCGAAACGCCGCGCTCGAGATGGGGCGTAAGCTCATGCGCGACCATCCGGATGCCGACTCGATCCTGTTGCCGTCGCCGCACTGGCCGACCGCGGAATCCATCGACGCGCTCGAACGCGAGTTCGGCGTCAACGTGATGGCGGCGCACCAGGCGATCGTCTGGGATGCGCTGCGTCGCTGCGGCGTCAACGACCGCATTGCAGGATTTGGCCGCTTGTTCCGGGATTTTTGAAGCCGCGCCCTCGTCATTGGGACGAACGGGGTCTTGCACGATGCAAGCGTCCGTCAACTCCCCGGCACCTCCGGTCGGCCGCCACCGACCGGTGCTGCTGGTATAGGATGGCGGACCGCGCGCAAGACCGCGGCACGCACTGATCGGACGCTCCGTCTCAAAGGAGCACGACAGATACAAGAAGACTTGGAGGAAATCACATGCAGGCGAAACGCCATTTGCGCGCGGCGCGCATTTCCGCGACCGTCGCCGCCCTCACATTCGCCGGATGGGGATCGGCTGCCGCGCAGGAGCTGATCGAATTCAAGGCCGGCATATCAGACCCCGTCAACACGGTGCTGGCCTGGTACATGGCGCGCGATGCTGGCCTCTATGCCGCACACGGACTCAAGGTCGACATCATTAATATGAACGGCGGCAGCCGTGGCGCAGCCGAGCTCCAAGCTGGTCGGCTCGATGTCATGCATGTCGGCTTGTCATCGGTGATCCGCGTCAACCGCGCTGGCGGCGACATCCGGACCATCGGCTCGTTGAGCAACGTGATACGCTTCACTTTCTTCGCCGCGCCCGGCGTGAAGACCGCCGCCGATCTCAAGGGTGGCGTTATCGGCGTGAGCACGTTCGGCTCCGAGAGCGATTCCACCGTCACGCTCGCGCTGGCGCGACTCGGACTCACGCGTAACGATGTGACGTTGAAAGAATATGGCGGCGGCATGCGGCGGCTCGAGGCCGTCAAATCAGGCGAGATCCAAGCCACGCCCATCAACGAGCCGATCGCCAGCCTGGCACGGGGGCAAGGCGTCGCCGTGCTGATCGATCTTGTCCCCGAACAAATTCCGTGGGTGTTCAGCTCGATCGTGGTGCGGCGCGGCGACATCGCTGGCCGGCGCGATGTCCTCACCCGATTCCTCAAGGGGACCATCGAGGGCAACTATCTCGCGCTCACCGATGAGAAGCGGGCGAAGGAGGTGCTGGCCAGGGAGCTCAAGCTCACCGACCCGAAAATCCTTGACATCACTTACAACGACTTCAAGGCGCAATCGCCAAGCAATATAGAAATCTCGCGGCCCGGGGCCGAAAACATCCTCGCCCAGTTCCCGGGCGGCAGCCAGAAAGTCGAGGACTACGTGGACGCCAGCCTGCTCGAGGCGCTGCGCGGCGACGGCTATTTCGCGGCTATGGCGCAGAAGTACAAGCGTTAGCGCGAGCGCGCCTATGGACACACGCACGCTTGCGGCCACCGCGCTGCTGCTTGCGGCGGCAACTTGGCCCCCATGCACGTACGCGCAGACCGTCGACGAGTTCTACCGCGGCAGATCGATCACCATGCTGGTCGGCAGCGGCGCCGGTGGTGGCTACGACACCTATGCCCGCATCTTTGCCCGGCATATGGCGCGACACATTCCTGGTAATCCGGCGATCATCGCCAAGAACATGCCCGCCGCCGCCGGACTTGCCGCGGCCAACACGCTCTACACCACCGCCGACAAGGACGGCTCGACCATCGCCGCATTCACCAACGGCTCCGCGATGGAGCCCTTGTTCGGCAATGCGAGCGCGCGCTTTGAGGCGCAGAAGTTCAATTGGCTGGGCAGCATCGGCAAATTGCAGAACGTCTGCGCCACCTGGCATCAGTCCTCGGTCAAGACGATCGCGGCCGCCCGCGCCCGCGAGGTCATCGTGGCGGCCGCCGGTGCCACCTCGAACACCGCGATCGTGCCCAAGGCGTTGAACGCGCTCATCGACACCAAGTTCAAGGTGATCGCCGGCTACGACACCGGCGCGGGCCTCACGCTCTCGATCGAGCGCGGCGAGGCCGAAGGCATTTGCGGCCTGTCGTGGTCGACCATGAAGGCGTCGCGCCCGCATTGGATCCGGGACAAGCTGCTCAACGTCATCATCCAGATGGGCCTGCAAAAGCTTGCCGACCTGCCCGAGGTGCCGAGCGCGCTCGATCTCGTCACCGATGCCGGGAACAAGCAAGTGCTGGAGCTCATTCTGATCCGGCAGGAGGCGGGTCGTCCGTTCGCGGCGCCGCCCGGCATTCCCCCCGACCGGCTCGCGGCCTTGCGTCACGCCTTCGATGCCACGCTCGAAGATGCGGAATTCCGGGCCGATGCGACCAAGGCGCAACTGGAGATCGAGCCGCTGACGGCGACCGAGATCGATAAGCTCTTGGCCACGGCCTACGGCGCTCCGAAGTCGATCGTGCAGAAGGCTGCGGCGCTGGTGGAGCCTTCGAGCCGCGCCCCGTGACGCCTTACTCCCGATCATGTTGAGAAGTGCGCCCCGTTGCCGCAATCTCACACGCGCTTAACAGTGCCGATGGCGCGGAGGACAAATGACTGGACTCAAATTGATCGGTTGCTCGCTTGCCGCGCTGGTTGTGGTCGCAAGCCACGCTTCGCACGCGCAGGAATGGCCCAACAGGCCGGTCAAGGTCATCGTGCCGTTCGCGGCGGCAGGCACCACCGACCGGATGGGACGCCTCATCGCTGAAGAGCTCTCGAAGGTCTTCAAGCAACAGTTTTACGTGGAGAACAGAGCCGGTGGAGGCGGCGTGATCGGTGCGGCGCAGGTCGCGCACGCGGATCCGGACGGCTATACCTTGATGATCGGGGGGTACGGGCCGCACATATTCGCGCCGGCCACCACTGGGAATCTCGGCTACGATCCGCTGGCGGATTTCACCCACATCGCCATGATCGGGGGCGAAAGCTTCATCATCGTCGCCAATCCAGCTTTGGGGGTGAGGTCTTTCGCCGAACTGGTAGAGCTCGCCAGGACGCGTACGGCACCCCTGAACATGGCCTCGCCCGGGCAGGCTACCCTCGGCGCGCTCGTGGTCGAGCAGCTTATGCGCAAGCCGGGACTGCTGCCGACGCTCAATCACGTCCCGTATCGCGGCGGCGGGCCGGTCATGACCGATTTGCTCGGTAACCACGTGCCGGTCGCATGCATCACGCTGTCAGCGGCGATCGAGCACATCCATGCCGGCACGCTGGTGCCGCTGGCACTGATCTCGACCGAACGCCTTGCAGCGCTGAACAACGTTCCGACCATCGTTGAACTTGGCCACCCCGACATCGGCGGCGCGATCTGGTCGTGGCTCGCGGGACCGAAACAACTTCCCGCAGCGATGGTGACGCGGCTCAATCAAGAGGTTCGCCGGGCTCTGCAGACGCCCGAACTCAAGCAACGGTTCGAGCGCGATCTGTTCCTCTCAATGGATGCCGATCCGACGGCGCTCAACGCGTTCATTGCAGGTGAACTGAAACGCTGGACCGCATTCTTCCAGGCGTCCGGGTTCAAGCCGCAATAACGCGAAGTCACTTCGACTTGTCCTGCCTGCGATAGGCCGCGATGATCTCGTCGCCGGTCGCGAACCAGACCTTCTGGTGTGAGGAAATGTAGCCGAGGGCCTTGTCCAGATATTTGATCCGATGCGGGGCGCCGATCAGGAACGGATGCAGGGCGATGCCCATGACGCGGGCAGTGCGCTCGCCCTCCTCATAGAGCACGTCGAAGGCATCGCAGATCCGACGCTGGAAATCCTGAATGTCTATCGAGGGAACGTTGAACAGCGGCATGTCGTTCAGCTCGATGGAATACGGAATGGAGTAGAGTCCATTGTTCATGCGATACGGCAGATCGTCGTTGACCCAGTCGCAGACATATTCGACGCCATGATCGCGCAGGAGATCGAGCGTTTCAAACGTCTCGGTGAGGCCTGGACCCAGCCATCCACGCATCTTCTGGCCCAGTCCCTCGATAATCTCCTTGGTCTGCGCGATGATCGCAGTCTCCTTCTCTTTGGATAGACCGCTGAGCATGACCGAGTTGGTCAGGCCGTGGCCCATCAACTCCCATTTCAGCCGCGCGCATTCCTCCATGATGCGTGGATAATATTTTCCCACCTCGCCGTTCAGCGCGACGGTGCCGCGCACCCCGTGCTTCTCCATCACCTCCATCAGACGCCAGACGCCCACGCGATTGCCGTAGTCGCGGCGCGAATGATTGCGGACGTCCGGGGCCCCGCTGCCGATCTCCCAGTGGAAATGCTCGATATTGGGAATCACCCAGACCGCGACCTTGGCGCCGTTCGGCCAGGCCACCGGGGGGTGATCGACGATGGCGCGGTAGGGAAACAGGTGAAACGGATCGGATTTATCCATCGCTTACTCCGTGTGAACCGGCTCGCGCGCCGTCCTGATCCGCTCGCTGTAGAGCGGCACGGTGAGCCCGAACAACTCCCAGCGCGTGAGATAAGCCAGCAGAAATGGATGCGCGCCCCGCGCATAGAGCCAAGCGACATCGCCGCGAAGCAGCGCGGCGCGCTCCTCGTCGGTGAGCGGCAGCGACGCGATCGCCGCTTG
>DASSJW010000930.1:0-4369 GCA_035690995.1 Xanthobacteraceae bacterium | reverse complement strand
AGCGCAACCGTCCCGACGATACGTTCGGCTTCGGCGTGGTGTTTTCCGATCAGACGCTCGACACGTTCGAGAGCTACGACCGCGAGAGCTACCGCGCCATCATCGGCCACTTCGCCTATTGGGACGATATCGAGATCCATTTTCGCGGCACGACCCACCGCATCGGCGGCAACGGCTTCTGCGGTTGCGCGCGCGGAACGCTGCTGAAGATCCTGGGCCGGCGCGCGCGCTCGCTCGGCGTCCAGATCAAATACGAGTCGGAAGTCTCGCCCCTCGACCCGGCGATCCGCGATGCCGATCTCGTGGTGGTGGCGGACGGCATCAATTCGCGCATGCGCGACACCTTTGCCGACCGGTTCAAGCCAAGCGTCGATCTGCGGCCGAACTTCTTCTCCTGGATGGGCTCGACCCGGCCGTTCGATGCCTTCACCTTTTTCTTCCGCGAGACCGAGCACGGCATCTTCATCGCCCATTGCTATCAATACGAGCCGCAGCGCTCCACCTGGATCATCGAGACCGATCCGCGGACGTTTGCGCGCGCCGGGCTCGACAAGCTCGACGAGGCGGCCTCGGCGCGGTTCGTCGAAACCCTGTTCGCCGACGAGTTGCAGGGCCACCGGCTAATCACCAACCGTTCGATCTGGCGCAATTTCCCGACCATCCGCTGCGAGCGCTGGGTCGCCGACAATATGGTGCTGCTCGGCGACGCCAAGGCGACGGCGCATTTCTCCATCGGCTCCGGCACCAAGCTCGCAATGGAGGACGGCATCGCGCTCTACGAGGCGTTCCGTGCGACCGATCACAGCGATGTTGCCGCCGCGCTGGCGCGCTTCGAGTCCCGGCGGCGCGATGAAGTGGAAAAGACGCAGCACTCGGCCGACGTCTCCCTGGTGTGGTTCGAGCACGTCAACCGGTTCTGGAACATGGATCCGACGCGCTTTGCGTTCGGCCTGATGACGCGCTCCAAGGCGATCACCTATGACAACCTGGCGCTGCGCGCGCCCGCATTCGTCGACGAGGTCGACCGGGTCGTGGCGCGCGATGTCCGCGCGCTCGGCTTCCCGGCCGAAACGTCGAAACCGCTGGCGCCGATGTTCCAGCCGTTCCGGCTGCGCGGCCTGACCTTGGAGAACCGCCTCGTGGTGTCGCCGATGTGCCAGTATTCGGCGCAGGACGGCCTGCCGAACGACTGGCACCTCGTGCACTACGGCTCGCGCGCCATCGGCGGCGCCGGGTTGATGTTCACCGAGATGACCGATGTCTCGAAGGATGCGCGCATCTCGCCGGGCTGCGCCGGCATGTACAATGACGCGCACGAAGCCGCCTGGAAGCGCATCGTCGATTTCGTGCATACGCAATCGAAGACCAAGTTCTGCATGCAGCTCGGGCATGCCGGCCGCAAGGGCGCGACCAAGCTGATGTGGGAGGGGATCGACGAGCCGCTGGAGGAGGGCGCCTGGCCGATCGTCTCGGCGTCGCCGTTGCCGTATTTCCCGCACAGCGCGGTGCCGCGCGAGATGAGCCGCGCCGACATGGACGAGGTGATCGCCGATTATGTCGCGGCCACCAGGCGCGCCGACCGCGCCGGCTTCGACATGGTCGAACTGCACGCAGCGCACGGCTATCTGCTCGCGAGCTTCATCTCGCCGCTGACCAACCGGCGCACCGACAACTATGGCGGCTCGCTCGAAAATCGCTTGCGCTTTCCGCTCGAAGTCTTTCGGGCCATGCGCGCGGCCTGGCCGGACGAGAAGCCGATGTCGGTCCGCATCTCGGCCACGGACTGGGCCGATGGCGGCCTCACCGGCGACGATGCGGTCGAGGTGGCGCGCGCATTCGGGGATGCCGGCTGCGACCTTATCGACGTATCGACGGGCCAGACCGTGGCCGACGCCGAGCCGGTGTTCGGCCGCATGTTCCAGACCCCGTTCTCGGACCAGATCCGCAACGAGGCCGGGCTCGCCACCATGTGCGTCGGCGCAATCACGTCAGCCGATCAGGTCAACACCATCATCGCGGCCGGTCGCGCCGATCTGGTCGCGCTGGCGCGCCCGCACCTCATGGATCCTTATTTCGCCCTCAAGGCTGCGGCCTGGTACGGCGCGCCCGCGATCCATTGCCCGCCGCAATATCTCGCCGGCAAGGACCAGATCTTCCGCAACAGCGTCCGCGAGCGCGAGGAATTGCGCGACTTGCGGCTCAAGGCGAAGCCGAAGGGCCACCGCGATACCTGGAAGGAGGCGGCGGAGTAGCGTGCGGAACGGAGGACATCCGAGGCGACATCCACGGTATTGTGCTCGCTCTTAATGGGCCTCATGCTGGCGTGCATTGCGGCCCGTAGGGTGGGCAAAGGCGCTCCGCGCGGTGTTAAACGCGTGGGCAAAATCGTGCGAAGAAGGGCGTCTTACGCCCGTCTTCTCGGGCTATGCCCAGGCGTTGAGAGCGCGACAGACGATTTTGCCCCACCCTACGGTCCGTTCGACAGGAGGGACGAATGCACGAAGCGCTGAACCACGCCAAGCTCGCGATGCTGTTCCGCAAGGAATTCGAGCTCTGCAATGTGACGAAGGGGGAGACCGTCGTGCTCCTCAGCGATCTCGGCGCGCGCCGTGATTACGTTTCGGCCGCCTTCGCCGCGGCCGAGGATTTCGGGGCCGACGCCTACGAGATGTGCGTCAATGCCATGCCGTCATGGACCAAGGTCGGAGTCGAGACCGTCGGGCGCTGCAAGGGCACGCTCGAGGCGATCAAATCCGCCGACATGCTGGTTTGCCTGCACATCCCGCTGTTCACGCGCTGGCTCAAGGAGGCGCGCGACGCCGGCACCCGCGTGCTCATGGTGATCGACGCTCCCGACGAGCTCGAGACCCTGATGGCTCCCGCCGGGCTCAAGGAGGCGGTGACCTATGCCGGCGCGCGGCTCGAACGCGCCAGGACCATGCGCATCACCCGCCCCGGGGGCACCGACCTCAGCGTGAAGCTGGGCGAATATCCGACCATGATTCAGTACGGATACGCGGAAGCGCCCGGCCGCTTCGATCATTGGGGCGCCGGACACGTGCACACGTTTCCGAACGAAGGCTCCGCCAATGGCACGGTGGTGTTCGCGCCCGGCGACATCGTCGTGCTGCCCTATTGCCGCTACGTGCAGGACGAGGTGCGGCTCGACATTCGCGACGGCTTCATCCGCAAGATCGAAGGCGGGCTCGACGCCAAGCTGATGAGCGATTGGCTGGACGGCAACAAGGCGCACGCGCAGGACATGGACGGCCACGCGATCTCGCATCTCGGCTGGGGGCTCAACCCGCAGGGGAGGTGGGACGCGATCGCGCTCAACGGCGCCGACCCGACCCGTCACCACGCCGGCGCCCGCTGCTTCGCCGGCAACTTCCTGTTCTCGACCGGTCCGAACTCGCAAGGCGGCGGCAAGCGCACGACCAAGGGGCACTACGACGTGCCGATGCGGGACTGTACCGTCGCGCTCGACAACGACGTCATCATCGAGCGCGGCAAATTCACCGACGAGAAGATGCAGGTCGCGTTCGTGCCACGTTGATGCGATGAGCCAACCGGCCGCCATCGCCGAGGGCGTGACCAAGCATTTCGGTGCGACACGCGCCCTCGACGACGTCGACTTCGATGTCGCCGCCGGCGAAATTCATGCCGTCGTCGGCGAGAACGGCGCCGGCAAATCCACGCTGATCCGCATTCTGGGCGGGGTCTGGCGTCCCGACCGCGGCACGATCCGCGTCGACGGAACGGCGCGGCACTTCTCGAGCCCGCGCGACGCCATCGCCGCCGGCATCGTGACCATCCCCCAGGAGCTGCGCCTGGTGCCAGCGCTATCGATCGCGGAGAACATCGCCCTCGGCGACCTGCCGGTGCGCCGCTTCGGGCCATTGGCCATGGTCGATCGCGCGCGTATGCGCGAGGCCGCGCGCGCCGTGCTGGCCCAGCTCGACTTCGATCCCGACCCGGACCGGCCGGTCGGGTCGCTTGGCTTCGCCGAGCGCCAGCTCGTGGCGATCGCCAAGGCGCTGCGCCGCCAATGCCGCGTCTTCATCCTGGACGAGCCGACGGCGGCGCTGGAAAAACGCGAGGTCGAACGGCTGTTCGCCGTGCTCGGGCGCATGAAGGCGCAGGGGACCGCGATCATCTACATCTCGCATCACCTCGACGAGGTGGTCACGATCGCCGACCGCTGCACCATCCTGCGCGACGGCCGGGTGGCGGCGGTGAGCCGGCGCGGCGGCTTTTCCACCCACGATCTCGTGGCGGCGATGACGGGACGCGCCGCGCAAGCCACGGTCGTCGCTCCGCTTGCGCCCGGCGAGTTCCTCTTGCAGGCGCGGCCCGATGGGATCGCCGC
>DASSJW010000929.1:0-3358 GCA_035690995.1 Xanthobacteraceae bacterium | reverse complement strand
TACCTCGCCGGCGACCGCTCGCCCAAGCCGACCATCCGCGTCACCGCCATCACCCACCGCAACGATCCGATCCTGCGCGGCACCATCGAGGGCTCGATGCCCGGCAGCTATTCGGAGAACGCGGTGTGCTCGTCGATCATGCGCGCCGCCACCGCATGGAACGTGCTCGATCGTGCCGGCGTGCCGGGGATTACCGACGTGTGGTGTCCGCCGGTGCAAGCCGGCATCAACCTGCTCATCCGGATGAAGCAAAGCTATCGCGGACAGGCCAAGCAGGCCGCCAATGCGATCTGGGGCTCGTCGGCCGCGCATGTACGTTACAAGCACATCACGGTGGTCGACGACGACATCGACATCCACGACTACGCCGCCGTCGATTGGGCGGTGGCCTATCGGGTGAATGCCGGCGAGGACGACATCGTCATCATGCCGTCGACGTTCGGCGCGGGACTGGATCCGTCCACGCGGCGGCGCGACCGCAATCCGGACTTGTTCGGCACCGGTAAATGGAACCGGGTGTTGATCGATGCCACCATCAATCTCGACTACGACCCCGATCCGGAACTTGGCGGCGCCCGCTTCCCGCCGACGGTCTGGCCGGAGAAAGGCGATATTGAAAAGGCCTATGCCCGCTGGACCGAGCTCGGTCTCGGCAAGCCGAAGGGCGGGTGAGGACGGCGTAACCGCGTCGGTTGAAATCGCGATTCAGCCCGCAGCGATTTCGCTTTCAGCCTTGCTCCCGAGGATCGCCTCGAGCGCCGGATGGCCTTGCGCCGCGAGCTGATCGAGTTGCAGGCTGCACCATCGATAGGCCGCCTCGTAGACCTCGGTGTGGCGGTCGAAGTCGATGAAGCTCGAACCCGGAAACGGTGGTGGCGCAAGCACGAGGTCCAGCGGCTCGATCGGCAACAGGTCCGGGTTCTGGTGGATGCCGAAGCAGCGTCGGAGGACGGAGATCGGTCCTGGGACACGCGGCAAAGTCCCGCGCGCGAACGGATTGAGCATTCTGGTGATCAGCTGGCGACGGCCGGGAATGCTTTCATACTTCACGGTGTAGGGCTCGACCGGCGTCACCCCGAAATGAACCACCAGGTTGGGGCCGCTCTTGATGGCCTTCATCGGAGCGAGCGGGATATTGTCGACGACCCCGCCGTCGACCAGCATGCGGCCGTCGTCCGTGAACATGGGCGGCAGGACCGCCGGGATCGAGCCCGATGCGCGCACCGCCTTCCAGAGCTCCCCGCGCCGCATGACATAAAGGCTCTGGCCCGCGCGGTCGACGTCCGTGGCAACCGCAAAATAAGGCAGCCACACGTCCTCGATCTGCGCTCCCCGGCATTGCCGCTGCAGGGCCTTGTCGAACTCTACATGGTCGAGCAGCGCATAGCGGGGAAACGTGCGCCGCTTGAATCCGCGGCTGGAGACAAAGATATCCTTGAGCGCGAGATCGAGCTCGGCGGGCGTGAGCAGCAAGGCGAATCCCGCGAGCACCGCGGCGCCCACGCTCGCACCCCCCAATATGTCGAATCTCGCGCCGCGCTCCTGAAATGCCCTGAAGATGCCGACATGGGCGGGGCCGAATCCGCCGCCGCCACCCGCCACGAAGCCCACGGCCCGGCCGGTGAGAAAGCGATAAAGCCGGGTGAAATCCTGGTCGTCTTCGAGCGAGACGTGATGGCTCATGGTGACGTCGCGCTGGCGCAGCCATTCGGCCGTGCCGGTCGTATACGACACCCGGCGATCGTGAACCCGCACCAGCCTGCGGCGGTTTGCCGGGTGGACAGACAGTGCAACGGCCTCGACCCGATTCAAGCCGGAAGCGGCGGCGCCATACGCGACCAGGATGAGCTGGTCCGCTTGCCGAATTGCCGTTCGCGTCCAGTCGGTGAGTTCCTGATCCGCCAGATAGACGACCAGCTCGTATTCGCTTTCGATCGCATTCAGCCAATTGAGAACGGTCGGGTCATCGAGCTGCAAATTCGGAAACCGCGTTTCGAGGTCGGCGTGGCTGAGAAAAAGACATCGTCCCGAACCTGCAAAAGCGCTGCGCAAACGATGAAAGAACACGGGCGGAATGCCGCCATGCCCCGCCGTAACGATCGCGACCGTGCGGGCGGCCGCAACGCGAGCGCTCCCGGTGATACGGGCGGTGGTTTCGGCAAGCCGTCGCGCCATGGCCCCCAGCAACTGGCCGTAGATGGCGGGCACGCGACGCGCGACGTCCTCGAACGAGGCGCGGTCGAGTTCGAGCACGACCGAGTCGCGCACCGCAACGACGGTCGCCGTGCGCAATCCGCCGGCGAAGAAAGCGATTTCGCCGATCGGCTGGCCGACTCCGATTTCGGCCAAAGGCATCGGCATTCCTTCGAGCCGAACCTCGAATCGGCCGGACACCACAACGAATACCGCATCGGCCGGCGTGTTCTGCCAGACCAGCGTTTCGCCTCTGAGCAGCCGGCGAATTCTGGCGCGCGACCAGATCTCGGCCTGCTGATCGGCCGACAGTTCGCCGAAGGCGGCCGAAGCGGTCGCCACCTTCGGCAACACGGAGCTCAATGACGTCATGACTTTCGTCTCGTCAGCACTCCCCATCATGCACCCCAGAGCGAGCCTCCGATCGGAGGTTAAGCCTCTGACAAATACAAGCCGGACTAACGAGCGATGTTTCGGTCGCGCTGGTGCCGCTCCCGGTGTCTAAGCAAGAATGCGGAGACGGATGCTATCGTGGTTGTTGCTCCGAGGTCGACGCGGCCGGTGTCTGCGACGATTGTTTCGCCGGCGCCTCGCTCTTCTGCTCGGTCGGGCGTACCACGCGGGCCAGGAACGACTCGATGTCCTGCAAGCTCAACGGCCATAGCGAGCGCGGGGCGTCCGGAGCGGCGGCCGGCGTTGACGCCGCGGCGCCCGCCGTTGCGGAACCGGCGGATGGCGTCGTCGACGACGTGGCGGCCGGGACCTTCTCGGTCGGTTTCGTCAACGCGGCAGCCGGCATTTTCTCCAACGGCACCGCCGGCCCCGCGGCCGTGGTTTCCCTGGACGTCGCGCCGCCGTCAGTGGGCGCCGGAGCGCTTGTGCTCTGCGCCGGCGGCGTATCCATGTTGCCGAGAATGAGCGGCAAGCCGTCTTTGGCGCTGCCGATCACGACGACCTTTGAGTTCGTGGATTGCGCAAGCTGAAGCGTTGCCTCGATGCCGCGCCAGCGCAGGTACGAATCCGATATCCCCTGGCTGACGATGGTCTGGAACTCGCGGATGCCTTCGGCCTCGATCTTCTTGCGTTCCGATTCCCGTTTCTCGCGCTCGACGCGGAACTTGAATTCTTCCGAAATGTAGTACTGCTCGGTCTTGCGGTTGATGGC
>DASSJW010000928.1:0-4177 GCA_035690995.1 Xanthobacteraceae bacterium | reverse complement strand
CCAAGGGCCGCCGCCAAATCCGCCGATCACCGGGATCTTGACCGCGCTCACCACGGCGGCGCCGGCCACTGGTCCGGAATTGGTAAAGTCGAGCAGCGAAGCGCCCGCCTCCTCCAGCAGCTTTGCCTGCGCCACGAGCTTTGCGGTCATCTCCGGCGGGGCCTGTGCCCCGGGCGCGGATTGGGCGCCGTAGGGAATGCCATATTGCAGCGCGGTCTGCGGGGTGATGCCGAATTGCGCGAACACAGGTATTCCCGCGCGCACGAGGGCGCGCACCGCCTCGGGGAAGTCGGCGGCGCCGTCGAGCTTGATGATGTCGGCGCCGCCCTCCTTCACCAGCCGGATGGCGGCGCGCACCGCGCTCTCGGTTCCTTCTTGCAGCGGACCAAAGGGGAAGTCGCAGCTCACCAACGCGCGCGTGACTGCGCGGCGCACTGCCTTGCACACGACCAGCATCTCTTCCATCGTGACTTCGAGCGGATTCGAGTGGCCCCACAAATTGACGCCGACGGAATCTCCCACCGAGACGAAATCGACTCCCGCGCGGTCGGCGATGCGTGCAATCTGGTAATCCCAGGCGACCACCCCCACGCTCTTTCGCCCCTCCCGCTTCATCTGCAGGAGCGCGGGTATCGTGACCTTTGCTTCCATCGTGCCCCTCTTGCAATCGTCATTCCTGGATGCCGCGAAGCGGCACGCCCGGGATCCATAACCGCGGCTCGGAATTATGGATTCCGGGCTCCCTCGCTAGCGCTGGGGACCCGGAATGACAACGGACTGACATGAGCGAACGCAAGAACTTGCCACTAGAACTTCTCCACCCACGGCCGCAGCTCGATTTCCCAGGCCCACGCGCTGCGGGGCTGATGGATGAGATGGAGGTAGGTCTCCGCGATGGCCTCGGGATCGAGCATGCTGTCCGGCTTGTCGGCGGCCTCCGCCCTGCGCGCGCTCCGGATGCCGCCGTCGACCACGACATGGGCGACGTGAATGCCCTGGGGCGAAAGCTCGCGCGCCATGCTCTGAGCAAGTCCGCGCAGCGCGAACTTGCCCATCGCGAACGGCGCCGACTGCGGGTAGCCCTTCACGCCCGCCGACGCGCCGGTGAGCAGGATCGCGCCGTGCTTGTTCGGCAGCATTCGCCGTGCCGCCTGCTGGGCGACGAGGAACGCGCCGAAGGCGGTGACATCGAGAGCCTTCTCCACGTCGGCGGGGTCGAGGTCGACGAACGGGCCGCGGGTGCGGAAGCTCGCATTGTAGATCACGATGTCGGGCGCCCCGAGGGCGCTGTCGACATCGGCGAACAGCTTGTCGACCTGCGCGCGCACGCTCGCGTCACAGGCGAACGCCCGTGCCCCGGTCTCCTTCACCAGCGGCTCGAGATCGTCGGTGCTGCGCGCCGCGAGCGCGACCTTGATGCCGTCCTTGGCCAGGGCCCGTGCCAGCGCGGCGGAGAGACCCGAGCCCGCACCGACGATCAGCGCGGCAGTGAATTTGACGTCCGTCATGGGGAGACCCGCTTCAGGCGTGTTGAAGTGGCGGGAAGGCTAACACGGCAGGCGGATCGACCGCGATGGCGCTTGCCGGTTTTGGGCCAGGGGGCAATGGGTGCCCGAGGTGGCCGCGGGCGACAGGGGCAAAGGCGTATCGGACGCCTAGGCGCTCGAACGGTGAGAATGGCGGGGAAAAATGTTCTGGCCGGCACCACGGGCCGGGACGTTCTCGACGAGCGATTACTGCCGATACTGCTGGATGCGGGTGGTGCGCAGGCCGGCGAGACCATGCTGATCGATGGAGTACTGCCAGGAGAGGAATTCTTCGACCGTGAGGGTATAGCGACTGCAGGCTTCCTCGAGCGAAAGCAGGCCGCCGCGCACGGCAGCAACGACCTCGGCCTTGCGCCGGATGACCCAGCGCTTGGTGCCCGGTGCCGGCAAGTCGGCGATCGTCAACGGGCTGCCGTCAGGCCCGATAACGTATTTTGCCCTTGGTCGAAGGGGCTCCGTCATGAATCAGCTCACGCACTCGACTTGGCAATGAGCGTGAAATGTACCTCCCGCGACTTAAGATTTGCCTAAACGGAACCGTGCAATTGAACCATTGCAGCCGAATTGCCGCCGCCCGCGTGGCCGGAGGCGGCCTAAAACGTTTCCAATTCGTTGCCGGTACGCGTCGGAGCCATCGGAAGGTGCCGGCGGTTTGCGGCCGCGCCAGCCCCTGCTTCGCCCCGCGCCGGGCCTGAAAGCCACGGTATTCCAATGGCCTGGCGAGTGCAGCCGGAGTTGTGGCAAGTCCATCGCGGCGCCGGCGGCGGTGGGAAGATGCTCTATACAATGCCGCGGCGCGGCAGCCCGTGCGATCCGAGCGCCGAGTCCCTATAATAAGGTGACGGAACCCGAGCCCGTCAGCGCCGACGGCTTCGGATGTGTCTTAGCGTCGCGCCAATTCGGGCCAGAAGAACTCAATGCTCAACAGTCTCGATATCGAAGGCCGGCCGCAGGACACCCGCGTGGTGGTGGCCATGTCGGGTGGGGTCGATTCCTCGGTGACCGCAGCGCTGCTCAAGGCCGAGGGCTACGACGTCGTGGGCGTGACGCTGCAGCTCTATGACCACGGCGCCGCGATCCATCGCAAGGGAGCCTGTTGCGCGGGCCAGGACGTCTACGACGCGCGCGCGGTGGCGGAGCGGATCGGCATCCCCCATTACGTTCTGGATTATGAAAGCCGCTTCAAGGAAATGGTGATCGACCGCTTCGCCGAGAGCTATGTCGCCGGCGAGACGCCGGTGCCGTGCGTCGAATGCAATCAGTCGATCAAGTTTCGCGATCTACTCTCGACGGCGCGGGAGCTCGGCGCCAAAGTCTTGGCGACCGGCCACTACGTGGCGTCCCGGATGCTGCCCGGCGGCGGTCGCGCACTCTACCGTGCCCGTGAAGCGGAGCGTGACCAGAGTTATTTCCTGTTCGCCACCACGCGCGAGCAACTCGACGTACTGCGCTTCCCGCTCGGCGACCGGACCAAGGCGGAGACGCGCGAGCTTGCGCGCCAGTTCGAGCTCTCGGTGGCCGCCAAGCACGACAGCCAGGACATCTGCTTCGTGCCGTCGGGCCGCTACACCGAGGTGATCGAGCGCCTCAAGCCGGGGGCGGCCGAAGCCGGTGACATCGTCGATCTCGACGGCCGCGTTCTCGGCGCGCATGCCGGCATCATCCATTTTACCGTCGGCCAGCGGCGCGGGCTCGGCATCGCCGCCGGCCATCCGCTCTACGTGGTCCGGCTCGACGCCGCGTCGCGCCGGGTCGTGGTCGGGCCGCGCGCGGCGTTGCGCACCAGCCGGATGCGGTTGCGCGACGTCAATTGGCTGGGCGAGGGAAGCATCGACCAGGCCTTGTGCGCCGGCTGGCAAGAGGTGTTCGTCAAGGTCCGCTCGACGCGGCCGCCGCAGCCGGCGTGGTTGAGCAGAGCAGGCGAGGGCATCGAGGTCGATCTCGTTGCGGGCGAGGACGGAGTGTCCCCAGGGCAGGCCTGCGTGTTCTACGATGCGGCCGACGGCCAGGCGCGCGTGCTCGGTGGTGGCTTCATCCAGAGCGCGGTCGCCGCAACCAGAGCACCCGCCACGCAAGACGCCCGCGTGGCGTCCGCCCTGGGTCGGCCCTGACTGCAGGCCACATGGTCGCCGTCGCGGGCCACTTCAGCATCTGCGCGCATTTCGCTTCATCCAACGACTGGCTGTATCGTAAATTGACGTGAGTGGGGGCCATGGCGGTCGAAATCGACATCAACACGGTGGCAAAGGCCTATGCGCGCTGGGCGCCGGTCTATGATTTCGTCTTCGGCGCGGTGTTCGACGCCGGCCGCAAAGCCTCGATCGCGGCGGCCCAGCGCATCGGCGGGCGCATCCTCGATGTCGGGATCGGCACCGGGATTTCATTGCTCGATTACGCTCCCGCGCATCGCATCGTCGGTGTCGACTACTCCGAGCCGATGCTGCGCAAGGCGCATGAGCGCGTCGCCGCGCATCAACTTGGTCATGTCGATGCACTGGCGGTGATGGACGCGCAGCACCTGGGCTTTCCCGATGGCTTCTTCGACGCGGTGGTGGCGCAATACGTGATCACCACCGTGCCTGATCCGGAAGCGGCGCTGGACGAGTTCGCGCGTGTCACCAAACCCGGCG
>DASSJW010000927.1:0-5283 GCA_035690995.1 Xanthobacteraceae bacterium | reverse complement strand
GAGACCATGAACGGAAACGCCACGCGCTCGAAGATGCGCGAATAGACCACGGCGATCGCGAGCGGGATGGCGATGACGACGCTGAGCCCGAAGCCGAGCAGGATCTCCTGCAGGGTGACGAACGCATTCTCCAGCAGCAGTCGCCAGGACACGAAAATCTTCGCGACGATCACCGACGGGCTCGGCAGGATGTAGTCCGGCACACCCAGGGCGCGCACGGCGACTTCCCACACCGCGAACACGAGGGCGAAGATGGCGAGCACCGGCCCGTTGCGATTGATCCAGATGGCGAGCTTGCTTGGCGTCGCAGGGGAGGGGACGGCTTGCGCGAGGCTCATGATCGGTCACCATGTCTGAAGGCACCCGACCGGCGCCGTGCGCGCGACACGGGCAGTGCAGTTACATCACTGCAGATAGTCGTTGGTATAATATGCGTTGAGCGGCTTGATCTCGGGCAGGCCGCCGGTCTCCTTCAGCAGCGTCAGATTGGCCTGCCAGTCCGCCGCTTCCTGCCAGCCGATCGGCTTTCCCGGGGGCGCATTGGTCGAAAGCACGGTGGCTTCGACCTGCCGGTCCAGAACCTCCGGATCCTCGGGAACCCTCATATACTTCGCCATCGTCTTGGCGGCGACCTTGGGGTCGGCGATGGCATCGCGATAGCCTTTGGCGGTGGCGCGCAGCAGCTTCCTGACCGTCTCCGGACTCTGCTCGGCAAACGCATTGCCGACGATGATCGACGCGCCCAGCAGGTTCAGACCGAAATCGGAGACCCGCAACATGTTGAACTTCACGTTGGCGCGCTTCTCGATCTGCGGCCACTCATTGCTGAGATAGACCGACATCACGTCGATCTTGCGGGTCAGGAACTGGGTGGTGCGCGCGGACGAATCCATCTGGATCTGCTGGATCTTGGCGATGTCCACATTGTTGATCCGGGTGAACGGCCCAAGCATGTCGCCGAAGGTTTCGCCGACCGATATCGCCAGCCGCTTGCCTTCCAGGTCCTTCGGGCTCTTGAGCGCCACGTCGGGGAAGGAAATCACGCCCATCGGAGCCTTGGTCTGGTAGAGCGCGACCACCTTGACCGGGAGCCCCTGGCTGACGGCCTGCGCCGCGGAGACCGCGGGCCCGTAGCCGAATTTCTCGTTGCCGCTGGCCAGCAGTTTGAGCACGGTCTGTGCCCCGGAGCCCTCGGCGAGATCCACGTCGAGACCTTCGGCCTTGTAGTAGCCCTTGTCCAAGGCGACGAAGAGCGGCGCATACTCGCCCTTGAGTTTCCACGTGAACCGCACCGTCACCTTTTCGGCAGCCTGCGAGAACGCCGGTTGGGACGGCACGGCCGCAAGCGGGATCGCGAGACAGGCCACGCCTGCGACGATCGTACGCAGCCTCCGTGCTGCAGGTGTCATGGTCTCGCCTCTCCAGGTTTTGGGTGGGTTGCTGCTCGCGCCCTAAAGCGCCATGCTGGATCGTCGCGTCGCCTGCGCCGCGAGGCAGCGTCAGGTGCCGAAATGCACCAATCGTGCCAGTCGTTGGACGCAGCAATCAGGGCGGAGCGCTCCGGTAGGCTGATTGGTCGTGTTGCCAGAACTCTGCGCGATGTTGCCGGACGAGCCCGGTCGTGCCAAGGGCCGCGCACCCATTGCTGCCAAAAAAGTGTGCAAACCGGGGTGCCCGGACGCGAGCCTCATCGTCTGCAACCGTGATGCGAATTGGTGTGAGCCTTGCAAGGCATCTGGGCGATTGCCGCCTGCGCGGCGCGGGATACGGGGTAAGCATCTGCCATGACGGCGGTTCGATTTCTCCTGAACGGCAAGCCATGCAGCGAGGAGAGCGCGCCGCCCAGCATGACGGTGCTGGATTGGCTTCGGACTCGTGCGCGTCTCACCGGAACGAAAGAAGGGTGTGCCGAGGGCGATTGCGGCGCCTGCACGATCGTCCTGGGCCGCGAGGTCGACGGCTCGCTGCAGTATCGGGCGATGAACTCCTGCCTGATGATGCTGCCACAGCTCGACCAGCGCGCTGTCTTCACGGTCGAAGGCCTGGCTGCACCGGATGGCGCGCTCCATCCGGTGCAGCAGGCGATGATCGATGCCGACGCGACCCAGTGCGGCTTCTGCACGCCGGGTTTTGTCATGGCGATGTTCGCCTTCCACCATGGCGGCGAGGCTGCCGACAGCGCGATCATGCATGAAGCCCTTGCCGGCAATCTCTGCCGCTGCACCGGCTATCGCTCGATCGTGGAGGCGTGCCGGCGGATCGCGCAAGGGCCCGCCGATCGCTTCGTCGCCGACGCGCCTGCTCTGGCCGAAAAACTATCCAAGGTGCCGCCGTGCACCGACTATCGTTACGGCGCCCAGGCCTTTCTCATGCCGCGTTCGCTTGCCGCGCTGTTCGCGGCGATGGAGCAGCAGCCGAACGCCATCCTGCTTGGAGGCGGCACCGACCTGGGCTTGCGCGTGAGCAAGGATCGCGAGGCACTGCCGGCGGTGATCGCGCTCGAAGCGGTCGAAGAATTGCGTCACGTGACGATCAGCGACGACGCGATCGAGATCGGCGGCGCGGTCACCTACACCGAAACTCTGCCTCATCTCGATCGTCACTTTCCGTCCTTCGGGGCTCTGGTGCGCCGCATTGGTTCGCGCCAAATTCGCAACCTCGGAACGATCGCTGGCAATCTCGCCACCGCTTCTCCGATCGGGGACAGCATCCCGTGCCTGATCGCGCTCGATGCCAGCGTGCAGCTCATTTCACGCGCGGGCGAGCGCGTGCTGCCGGTGGAATTGTTCATTACCGGCTACCGCAAGACGGCTCTCGCCGCGGGCGAGGTCATCGCAGCGATCCGTATTCCCTTCCTGGCACCAGGCCACAAGTTCTCGGTCTACAAACTTTCAAAGCGGTTCGATCAGGACATTTCGACCGTCATTGCCGCCTTCCGCCTCGAACGCCGCAGCGGCAAAGCGGGGGAGTTGCGTGCGGCCTATGGCGGCATGGCAGCGCGCGCGATGCGGGCCGTCACCCTTGAAACCGCTGTCAAAGGGCGACCGTGGGAGCCGGCTTGGCTTCCTGATGTCGAGACCCTGTTGGCGCGCGACTTCACGCCGATCGGGGACCATCGCGGCGGGGCTGCCTATCGCCTGCGTGCGGCGGCCGGCTTGTTGCGCCGCTTTCAATTCGAGACCTCATCGAATCTGCCGGTGAGGGTGGAGGCGCTATGAACGAGCCGCTCGCACGAGTTTGCGGCGGCGCGCACGCCGCGGTGCCACACGACAGTGCGCTCGGACACGTCACCGGCGCCGCGCGCTATCTCGACGATGTCCCGACCGTGCCGGGAACGCTCGAGGCATCGCTGGTGCTCAGCCCGCATGCGCATGCCCGTATCTGCCACATCGATCTGTCGCGGGCGCTGGCTGCACCCGGCGTCATCGCCGCGATCACGTCCGCCGATATTCCCGGCAAGAACGACATCGCGCCGATCCGCAGCGACGAACCGGCATTGGCCGCCGGCATCGTCGAATACGAAGGCCAGCCGGTAGCGGCAATCGCCGCGGCGACGTTCGATCAGGCGCGTGCGGCGAGCCGGCTGGTCGATATTACCTATGAGCCGCTCCCCGCGGTCTTGACCATCGAGGAGGCGATTGCGCGCGAGAGCTTCGTCTCGCCGCCGCAAACCATGGAGCGTGGCGAGGTCGAGCCGGCGCTCGCGGGCGCGCCGCACCGCCTGACCGGCGAACTTCGCTGTGGCGGCCAGGATCATTTCTATCTCGAAGGGCAGATCGCACTCGCGGTGCCGGGCGAAGGCGACGACATGCAGGTCTGGAGCTCGACCCAGCATCCGACCGAAGTCCAGCACGGGGTCGCGCATCTCCTCGGCTGGCCGTTCAACGCCGTCACCGTCGAGGTGCGCCGGATGGGAGGGGCGTTCGGCGGCAAGGAGAGCCAGGCCACCATCATCGCCGGCATCGCCGCCGTGCTCGCCTGGAAGGCACGGCGGCCGGTGAAGCTGCGGCTTCCGCGCGACGACGACATGCGGGCCACCGGCAAGCGCCATCCTTTCCTGATCCGCTACGATGTCGGAGTCGACGCCGAGGGGCACATTGTTGCGCTCGACCTCACGCTGGCCGCCGACGGCGGCAGTGTCGCCGATCACACACCGGCCGTGCTGACACGCGCGCTGTGTCATGCCGACAACTGTTACTTCCTTCCGAACCTGCGCTTTCGCGGGCTGCCGTGCAAAACCAACACCGTGTCGAACACGGCCTTCCGCGGCTATGGCGGACCACAGGGCATGCTGGCGATCGAAACGATCATCGATGTGATCGGCCGCCAGCTCGGCCTGCCCGTCCACACCGTCCGGCGGCGCAATTTCTACGGCATCGGCCGCAACGACGTGACGCCCTACGGCATGACCGTCGAGGACAACATCATCGAGCGCGTCGTCGATGAGCTCGATCGTGCCGTCAACCTTGCCGCCTGGCGGCGCGACGTGGCGCATTTCAATCGGCAGAGCCCGGTGGTGAAGAAGGGCCTCGCCACCATGCCGGTCAAGTTCGGCATCTCGTTCAATCGCCCGGCCCTCAACCAAGCCGGTGCGCTCGTGCACGTCTACACCGACGGCAGCGTGGTGCTGAACCACGGCGGCACCGAGATGGGGCAGGGCCTGTTTATCAAAGTCGCGCAGGTGGTGGCGGAGGTGTTCGCGATCGACCTTGACCATATCAGGGTGTCGGCGACCAGCACGGCCAAGGTGCCGAACACCTCGGCAACGGCGGCATCTTCAGGCTCCGATCTCAACGGCATGGCCGCCTTGCATGCCGCGGAGCAGATCAAGACCCGCATGACCGGGGTGGCGGCTGAGCATTTTGCAGTGCCAGCGCAGGACATCATCTTTTCATCGAACCGCGTCTACGCCGGCAACCGCAGTCTGTCGTTCGCCGAGCTTGCAGCGCTGTCGTGGGAGAAGCGCGTGTCGCTATCGGCGGCGGGCTTCTACAGCACGCCGAAAATACATTGGGATTTCGCCACCAATACCGGGCGGCCGTTCTACTATTTCGTCTACGGCGCCGCCGCGGCCGAAGTCGCGATCGATACTCTCACCGGCGAATCACGCGTGCTGCGGGCCGAGCTGATCCAGGACTGCGGCCGCTCGCTCAATCCCGCGATCGACCTCGGCCAGATCGAGGGCGCATTCGTGCAGGGCATGGGTTGGCTCACCACCGAGGAGCTGTGGTGGGACGCCGAAGGCCACCTGCGCACCCACGGCCCGTCGACCTACAAGATCCC
>DASSJW010000926.1:0-2820 GCA_035690995.1 Xanthobacteraceae bacterium | reverse complement strand
GCACGCTCGCGCGCGAGCAGGAATGGATCGCGGCCTCTCCGCGCGCACGGCAGGCGAAGTCCAAGGCGCGCTATCAGCGCTACGAAGAACTGGTGAAGCAGGCCGCGGAGAAGACGACCCAGACAGCCCAGATCATCATCCCGGTGACCGAACGGCTTGGGCAAAACGTCGTAGATTTCGAGGGGCTCACCAAGGCGTTCGGCAACAATCTGCTGATCGACAATCTCACTTTCAAGCTGCCGCCCGGCGGCATCGTCGGCGTGATCGGCCCGAACGGGGCCGGCAAGACAACGCTGTTCCGCATGATCGTCGGGCAGGAAAAGCCGGACAAAGGCACGATCAAGATCGGCGAATCCGTGCATCTTGGCTACGTCGATCAGTCCCGCGACGCGCTCGACGGCAAGAAGAACGTGTGGGAGGAGATTTCCGGCGGCCAGGACATCATTCTGCTGGGCAAGCGCGAGGTGAATTCGCGCGCCTATTGCTCGAACTTCAACTTCAAGGGTGCCGATCAGCAGAAGAAGGTGGGCTCGCTCTCGGGCGGCGAGCGCAACCGCGTGCATCTCGCAAAGATGCTGAAGTCAGGCGCCAACCTTCTTCTGCTCGACGAGCCCACCAACGATCTCGACGTCGACACGTTGCGCGCGTTGGAAGAGGCGCTGGAAGATTTCGCTGGTTGCGCGGTGATCATCAGCCACGATCGCTGGTTCCTGGATCGCATCGCCACCCACATCCTGGCGTTCGAGGGCGACAGCCACGTCGAATGGTTCGAGGGCAACTTCCAGGATTACGAGCAGGACAAGATGCGCCGGCTGGGTACGGATTCGACCATTCCCCACCGCATCAAGTACAAGAAGTTCTCGCGCTAGAGCCAGATCGCTCCGGATTGGACCGCGATTCCCTCCAAGTATTATTCGATCGCATGATCTCATCGAAAAAGCCTGCAGCTTTTCGGGATCATGCTCTTGTCGACGTCGGCGGCTGTTTCCGATGGGCGATGATTGCGGGCTCGCGCCCGCCTGTGGCTTGCGTCAGGCCAGTCCATCTTGCGTCAGGCTTAACAAATGGGATGTTCTGATGGCCGAAGACTGGAACGCGCGTCAGTATCTCAAGTTCGAAGACGAGCGCACGCGCCCGCCGCGCGATCTGCTCGCGCAGGTGCCGTTGCAGTCGCCTCGCCGCGTGATCGATCTCGGCTGCGGACCCGGCAATTCCACCGAGCTGTTGATTGCACGCTATCCGCAGGCCGAGATCGTCGGAGTGGATTCCTCGTCCGACATGCTGCGGCAGGCGCGTGAGCGGCTGCCCTATTGCGCCTTCGCCGAAGCCGATCTCGCCACCTGGATTCCGCAGGAGAATACCGACCTCTTGTTCGCCAACGCGGTGTTTCAATGGGTTCCCGATCACCCGGCGGTGCTGCGGCGCCTGCTCGAACGGCTGCCCGACGGCGGCGTGCTGGCGCTGCAGATGCCGGACAACACCGATGAGCCGGCTCTTGCCCTGATGCGCGAGGTGGCCAAGAGCGGGCCGTGGGCCGCCGAGGTCGGGCTGGCGGCCGCGGCGCGCGACGACTTGCCGGCGCCGGCGGATTATTACGATCTACTCAAGCCGCTCTGCGGTCACCTCGACATCTGGCACACGGTCTACAACCACGTCATGGCCGGACCCGACGCTATTGTGGAATGGTTCAGGGGCTCCGCCCTGCGCCCGTTCCTGTCCGTCCTCAATGCGGACATGCGCCGCGGTTTCGTGGCTGAGTACAGCGCGCGCGTCGCGCGCGCCTATCCCGCGCGCTTCGACGGTCGCGTCCTGCTGCGATTCCCCCGGTTGTTCATCGTCGCCACGCGATAACAGCATATGCTGGCCCTGCGCGGCAGCGCCGCCCTTGTTTACTCGGCCGCCAGGCTTCTTGCCTTGACGCGCACCTTGGTCGCGATCGGGCCGGTGTCGCCGACGTCCTCGTTGTAATGGACGTCGTCGCCGCGCTTGAGATCGTCGAAGTTGCCGGTAAGCAGCGAGTTGCGGTGGAAGTAGAGCAGGCCGCCCTCCTTGGTCATCAGGAATCCGAAATCCTGTCCGGGCGTGATCTCGGCAACCTGACCGAGGAACTGGTTCTCGGTATCGTGGTCGCCGACCTTGGTGCGGCCATCGCGCTGCTTCTTGAGCGCCAGCAACTGTCGCTCGGCGATGCGGAACGCCTCGTGGATGGCCTTGCGCAGGTCGGGGTGCTGGTACTTTCGCAAGAGGTGCTCGGGCTCGTGGCTGACCACGAGGTCGGGCCGGCCGGGAATGCCGAGTTCGATGTGGACGACCGGCGGAATGGTGCCGGTGAGATCCTTGGCGCGCTGGTCGATGCGGACCCGGCAGGAGACGAGCCGGTCGTACAGCTTTTCGAGATCGGCCGCCCGCTCGCGGATCTGCTGCTCGGCCCACTCCGAGCTTTCAATATTGTGAAAGGCGATTTCCAGCGGCACTTGCAGCATCCGGAACTCCATATCTTGGGCGCTTTTTGGCGCTAGGGTCCCAATTCCGAAATTCGCATCAGAGGCGCCGCGGGTTGCGAACTTCGGAACCGGACAGTAGCAAGCTGATGAGTCTAGTGCGGTCGCGAGCGCGGCTAAGATGATAGGAACAGCAAATCTGCCGCGCTATCGTTAACGCCCGGTCAGGTCGAATCGTTGCAGGCAATGGCGGCAACGGAACTGCACCGGGCTTCCTGAGCGGTCGAAAGGGTAGGCAGGCCATGGATCGATCTGGCAGATATGCTGCAGTTTTTCTGGGTGCGTGTCTTGCGGTATTCACCGCCACGTCCGCGCCCGC
>DASSJW010000925.1:0-6371 GCA_035690995.1 Xanthobacteraceae bacterium | reverse complement strand
AGTTGCGCGATAGCCGTGACGAGGCAGTCCCCGAAATTCGGATGCCAAGCCTCGATCAGACCGATCTCGTCCGGCAGGCATTCCTGAAAGAACGACCTCGCGTCAGGTGGGCCGAATGCCATGTAGCCGGCAATCGAGCTTTGCGCCGCAGCAGCAAGGATATTGTCGGCGATATCGCGCAGGAAGGCGGTGTTGCAGCGAGCGGCTTCGGCGAAGGTCAACGGGGGAACCAGGCGGGTCTTGGTGCGGCCGGGAATCGATGCCTTGGCCATCACCGCGATCCCGCAGTCGGCAATCGGAGCATTGTTGCTGGCAGCGAATGCGGTCTGCATGATCATGCCTCCCCACGCCAAATCATGCGTTGTCGCGCGGATGAGTAAGAGAAAGGGTTTCCTGCTTCCTGGCCAGTCTTCTCGACCGGGACAGAGCGCTGAAATGCACGCCTCTCACAGCCTTGTGAACGCAGGTTCTCGTTGAGAGTTCCGCTGCTTAGGTGGTCAGCACGGGGACGCGCGGGGAGCAAAACCGCGAGCTCTTCAAATCTTGCGGCAAGGCAGTTCATCCGCTTGGTTCTCCGCGCCGCCGCCCGGGCGCCGGTTTGGTCACGCGCGAGCCGTCCTCTGGCGCGCCCTGGCGCATGGCGTCATGGCGGCTGTCCGGATATCGCGGTCGTATTGACGGCGCCGGCTTTCCTCGCTGTGGTAGGGCGCGATGCCCCGTTCGGTCCGAGTTTGAGCATGACGGAAGCGAGCCAGCCAATGCCGATCGTCTATCGCATCGATAGACGCGGGGCATTGGAGCGGTCCGAGCATCCGTCGCTGAACCCGGCCCCCCTCTTGTCGAATTCGTGGTGCGCCGCCGTTCGCACGAGCGGCAGCCCAGGCGGTTGACCATCGTTCGTTAGCCGCGCCAAGGATCGTCGCGATGGAAATGCACCAGATCAGATACTTCCTCACCCTCTGCGAGGAGCTCAACTTCACCCGCGCGGCCGAGAAGTGCCACGTGGCGCAGCCGGCCCTGACGCGCGCCATCAAGCTGCTGGAGGAGGAGTTCGGCGGTCTTCTGTTTCACCGCGAGCGGGCCCGGACGCATCTCAGCGAGCTGGGACAAGCGGTGCGGCCCTATCTCGAGGAGGTTCAGCGGCAGTCGCAACAGGCCAAGAACCTCGCTACCAGCTTGATCGAGCTTAAAAGCACGCCCTTGAAGCTCGGCGTCATGTGTACGATCGGTCCCGGGAACTTTGTCGGACTTTTATCCAACCTGCAGGCGCAGCATCCCGGCATCGAGCTTCAGATCATGGATGCCAGCGCCGCCGACCTGCAGGCGCGCCTGCTCGACGGCGGGCTGGAAGCCGCAATCTATTGCTGGCCCGATCAGATCGACGATCGGCTCCACTATCTCCCGCTGTTTCGCGAACAGTTCTTCATCGTGCTCGGTCAGCGGCATCGGCTGGCCGCGAACAACGCAGTGCGGGTCGCCGATCTCAACGGCGAGCGCTACCTCAATCGGATCAATTGTGAGCAGGTGAACCTGGCGCGCGATGTTTTTGCTCGCCAGGGCACGAAGGTCGAAAGAGTCTACCGCAGCGACCGTGACGACTGGATTGTGGCCATGGTCGCGGCGGGTCTGGGCTTTGGATTCATGCCGCAGTGTTCGATCTCGGAGCGTCCGGACATCGTGGTCCGGCCCCTGGTCGAGCCCGAGTTCTGGCGCGAGGTGAGCCTCGTCACCGTGCGCGGGCGCCCGCACTCTCCCGCGATCGGCGCTCTGGTACGCGAAGCGATGCGGACGCAATGGCTCGGTGCGCCCGCGCTGGCGGCCCAAAGCAGCCGGATCCAGGATGCCGGCCAAATGCTTTAGGGGGTCGAAAATCGGAAAATCCCGTGATTTGGAGCAATGTCCAATCCCCGCTTGGCGCCTCGACCACCAGCGGGGTCGTCGGGCGCCGCCCGTTCGTCGCTGTTCATCGGATGGTCAGGTCGGCTCCGGTATCCTGTTATGAACTCCTGCGAGCGGCCTGCAACCATGTGTTCCTGCCCGAGTAAGCCATGACCGAGACGGCAGTCACCCCGCGGCGGCCAGGTTCGATCGAGCTGCCCGATCTGGCCGCGGCGTTGCTGTGCGTCATGGTGTTGCTCGCGCCGGCGCTGTGGAATGGCTACCCCCTGCTGCAGTACGACACTGGGGGGTACCTCGCCCGTTGGTACGAGGGCTATCTCGTCCCGAGCCGTTCCACGGTATTCGCGCTGTATCTTCATGCCGGGGAGGGCTTTCATTTTTGGCCCCAGCTCGTGCTGCAGGCCGGATGCGTCATATGGCTCATCCGGCTGGTGCTGCGCGTGTTCGGATTCGGCACCTCGCCATGGCGCCTCGTCATCATCGTTACCAGTCTTTCGGTTCTCACCGCACTGCCGGTGCTCAGCAGCATGCTGCTGACCGACATTTTCGCCGGGCTGGCCGTCCTCTCGCTCCACCTCCTGGTCTTTCATCGCGAGCATCTGCGACCGATCGAGCGCCTCGGCCTTTTCTGGCTCATCGCCTTTGGCGCCGCGACGCACAGCGCCACGCTGGCCGTGTTGCTCGCCGTCTTGGTTTTTTCCATTCCGGCATTGCTGCTGTCGAATTTGAACGTCGTCGTGAGACTTCTCCCTGCCGGCGGTGCCATTGCGGCCGGAGCGGCAATGCTGCTGGCTGCGAACTTTGCGCTGTCCGGTCAGCTCGCCTGGACGCCGGGTGGTTTCGGGATTGCGTTCGGACGCATGCTGCAGGATGGGATCGTCAAGCGTTATCTCGACGATCATTGTCCCGATGCACGGCTCAAGCTGTGTCCATACCGCAATGAGCTGCCGCGGAACGCCGACGAATTCCTCTGGAGCTACGGCATCTTCAACGACCTCGGTCGATTTGACGGGCTGGGGGAGGAAATGCGCTTCATCGTCCTGCGCAGCGTGCAGGCGTATCCGCTGCAACAGATCGGAACCGCGCTTGCAGCCACGGCGAATCAACTCCGGCTCGTCGAGACCGGGCACGGCAACCACGACCGGATCTGGCACACCTACGGGATCATCAAGCGCTTCATCGGCGGGGAAGTGCCGGCAATGCAAAAAGCGCGGCAGCAACGGGGCGAATTGTCGTTCGAGCTGATCAATCGGGTGCACGTGCCGATTGCGCTGGGCTCCATGGTCTTGTTGCTCGCGCTGCTGGCGAACGCCCTGGTCTGCGGCCGGTTCGATGCGCCGATTCGGCTTGCCGCGACGGTAACGGTCGCGCTGCTCGCCAATGCCTTTGTCTGCGGCGCACTGTCGGGACCGCATGATCGCTATGGTGCCCGCATCGTCTGGATCGCAACCCTCGCCGCCGCGATCGAAGTCCTGCAGGCCATCAGGTCGCTTGCCGCCGAGCGCGCAGACAAAGCCCGCTCCGCCGTCGTTCCGTAGCGCCCCCGAACGGCCCTCCCTCATGCGCGCGCGTTTCGCCATATGAGGGAGCGGCTTTGCACTTGCGCCCTTGCGATCCTCGGCATGAACGGTGATTGAGCCCAAGCTTCACCTTGCCGCCATGGCGGTCGTCAGGTCGGCTGGGGAAATGAGCACGCCGAAGCGCTCGCACCAGATGATCACGCTTTGATAATCCTTGGGATTGACGCCGGGCGGGATGGCATAGCGCTGGCTGCCTTTGAATGAACGCAGTCCGCCGAGATCGACGAACTTCTCCTCCTTCAGATCGGACGACGAGCGTATCGAGGCTTTGGGCACCAGGTAGACATGGAACGCCGGTCCTGGCCCGACCTCGAAGTCCGGCTCAAGAAATACGGTGTGTTCACGGACGCTGACTCTGCCCTTGCCGTAATGCACCGGATCGGACGGATTAGCGTGAATGAACATGCCGGTCGCCACGAGGTTGGAACGCTCGGCCTCGGCCAGCTGCTCGGCCGCCGGCGGCGGCGGAAAAACGTAAGGAAAGAAGAAGAAGCCGAGCGCGACACCCAATCCGGTGCCGAGCACGCCGCCGAGAATGAAGATCGCAGTACCGCGCCAAAGTCTGTTCATGGCCAGTCTCCTGTCTGAAGCGGTGGTGGTCGATTGTTTCGCTGGCGGAGCCCACGACAGTCACGCCCGCGTCCGAAGTTTGCTTGTGCGCACGCTCGAATCCTCGCCGAGGCGCTGATGCCGGCGACCGCCTCTCGCCACAACCGCGGGGGCGGCGCCCTCGGCGAACGGCATCTTCAGGCGAAGCGCGAGAAGGGCGGCGGCGCCGAGCGCGAGCGCAATCCCGGCGACGCAAGCTGCCCATCCGCTCCGATCGAAGATCTGGCCGAGGACCGCGGTGCCTACCAGGCCGCCCGCAAAGTAACAGGCGAGGTAGATGCCGCTGGCGGAGCCGCGATCCGCGGTGGCCGCACGGCTGACAAAGCCGGTCGCGGCCGCCTGGGCGAAGAACGTGCCCACGCCAATCAGGATCATCCCCAGCAAGACCACCGCGAGATGGGGCGCCAGCAGGAGCGGCAAGCCCGCCCCCGCCAGGCCCAAAGAGCCCCACAATGTCGGTCGCGTCCCATAGCGCCGGACCGCCCGGCCCGCCAATAGCGTCGTCACCACCGACGGCAGGAATACGAAATAGACGAAGCCGAGCTCCATCGGACCGAGGGACAGCGGCGGACGCACCAGGACGAAGTTCACGTAAGTGAAGGTACCGATGAAAGCGAACAGGATGCAGAATCCGATGCCGAACGCCGCGCGCAGCTGTGCATTGCGCAGGTGCTCGAACCAGCTCGCGAACGACGCGGCGCGAAGCGCCACGGTCCGCTCCATCGGCGCCGCGCGCGCGACGGTAAAGTAGACCAGGACGGCGCCGGCAAGATTGAGCGCCGCGAAGAAATAGAAATTCCAAGCCAAACCCAGGTGATCGGCCAAGGCCGCCGAAATCAGGCGACCGATCAGGTTGCTGGCGACGTTGCCGGTGATATAGGCGGCGAACGCGCCCCCGGCATCCGCCGCGCTGCATTCCTCCCCGAGATAGGCCAGCGTCAGCGTAAAAGCCGACGCCATGCACAGTCCCTGCACCACGCGCAGGATCGTGAACGTCATCAAATCCGGGGCGACTGCCAATAGCGCCGTGGGGATCGAGAGCGCCGCAAGACTGATGAGGATGCCGAGGCGGCGGTCGATACGCCGGCTGAACAAGGACACGATCAGGCCGGCGCCCGCCATGCCCATCGTGCTGGCATTCACGGCGAATCCCATGGCCGCAGGCGTTACATCGTAGGCTCGCGTGAGCGAGGGCAGGATTGCCTGGGTCGCGAACAGGTCCACGACCGTAAGGAAGGCGGTCAATCCGATCACCAGCGTGCGCAGCAACACTCCGGATGCGTGCTGCATCTCAACAGGTGACGTGGTCCAGACGAACGCTGCCGGCGCCATGATCGATCTCGGCTCGACGGGAGGACGGAGGTTGTGACGCCCGCTCGGGCGTGCAGGCCTGGGCGTCACAGGAGTGCAAATACCCAGTTTGCGACGTCACATATGCTTGTCGTTCTTGTCGTGCAGAACATCGCCCACGAGCAGAACGACGGTCTTGGTTCCCAGATTCTGCCACCAATGCGCAGTGCCGCTCGTCTCCGGGCGGATGTCGCCGGTCTTGTGCACGATCGGTGCCGCACAGTTGCTGGCGTATTCGACGATCTCGCCGTCTGCGACATAGATGATCGCGGGGCGGTCGCCGTGGCTGTGCCAGGGCACGATGCCGCCCGGCTCGATCGTGAGTTTGCGGAATCGCAACTGCCGCTCCTTGATCTTCGCCGGCTCCTTTTCGAGGTCGATCGCGGCCAGCACGGTGTCGGTGACTCCCTTGCCCATCTGCGCGACCGGCGCGCGCACGTCGGCTTTGAACTTGTCGGCCGGACACTCGCCGGCGAGTGACGACGATAACCCGGCCAGCGTCCCGGCGGCGGTGATGGCGGCGAGGACGACGCCTCGTCCGCTTGCGATGTGTTCGAACATGCTGTGATCTCCTCGGTTGCGCCCGGCCGGGGCGGCCGCAGCGCCGCGGAAGATCGATCGAATGAGCTTGGAACGGAAATACCGAATGGCTCTTGAATTAATATCGGGCCGCTATGGTGGGCGCGGCGAGCGGCCCGCTGATTGAGTCCGGTGGCATCGGCGCAACGAGGGTTCGCAGCGATCAGCCGCCGGGGCAGGCCGAGCCACCACCGCCGCTTGCAGGCGGAACGGATCGAGCCAACCTTCTCAACTCCGTTCGATATGGCCCGTGAGCTGATCTCGCGCCAACGATGGCTCGCGTTGCCAGGGCCACCGGCCCTCGATTTCGAGCGAGAGTGTCCAACTGAGGAAGGTGCGAACCAGCACGAGGCC
>DASSJW010000924.1:0-2655 GCA_035690995.1 Xanthobacteraceae bacterium | reverse complement strand
GCGACAATCTCGCGAAACAGCTGCAGTCCATGCGCTTCGCCCATCGCCGCAACCACCTGCGCGAACCAGTCGAAATCTTCCGACTCGATCCCGAGCTTGCCTTTCCATTCCGGCTTGCGCAGATCGCGATAGGACTTCGGGAGGTTTTCTTTCTGTACCAGATACGTGTTGTAGGCCTGGACGATGGTGTTGAGATAGACAGCCGTCCATTGCCGGTGCGGGGCGATCGCCTCTGGAATGAGATCGGCGAAATTCGGCGACTGCACCTCCTGCAGCAGGTTCTCGCGGTAGAGCGGCTCCAATGCGGAGGTCGACCCCGCCATGATGTCGACCTCGAAGCGCCGGGCCTTGGCTTCGCTCACGACGCGCTGCAGGAAGCCCTCGGAGTCGGCGCGCCAGACCTTGACCTTGACGCCGTATTTCTTGTCGAAGGCCGCGACCAAGGCGGAAATATCCTCGGTCGGAATCGACGAATAGAAGGTGAGTTCCTTTTCCTTCTTGGCCGCTTCGATCAACCGCTGTTCGCGGTCGGCGCCCTGATAGGCCGCAATCTCGGCAACGCGGTTGGCTTGGGCGAGGACCGCCCGATCGAGCGCGCAGGAAGCGATCAGACCGATCGCGAGCGCCGCCAGGCCGTCGGCAAGGATGCGTTGCAGTCGTGGCATGCCGGAAGGGCTCCGCGCTGCGGTTGGTCGTGCCGGTAAAGCATGGCACAGTTCGGTGGGCCGTGTCAGCGCGACCAGCACGCCAAACCAGGGCGAGGAAGCCTGCAATGAAGATCGTGAAGCTCGAGGACTTCCATGTCGACGCCGGCTGGGACACCTATTCGTTTCTGAAGATCACCACCGACGAGGGCATCACCGGCTGGTCCGAGTTCAACGAGAGCCGCCGTAGAGGCATGACCGGGGTAATCCACGGCGTCGGGGCTGCCCTCATCGGCCAGGATCCGCGCGCGGTCGGCCGCATCGACGCGATGCTGTACGCGCAATCGCGGCCGACGGCGGGCGGGCTCACATCCCACGCCATCGCCGCGATCGTGAATGCCTGCCTCGACATCAAGGGCAAGGCGCTCGGCGTTCCGGTCTACGAGCTGTTCGGCGGCGCGCTGCGCGACCGGATGCCGGTCTATTGGTCGCGCTGCGGGGTCCTGCGCGCGCGTTGCGCCGATCTGTTCGACGGCAAGGTGATCGACCGGCCGGCGGTGCGCAGCCTCGATGATCTCGCGCGCGCCGCCCGCGAGGCGCGCGAGCGCGGCTTCAAGGCGCTCAAGACCAACCTGCTGCTGTTCGACGACAAGGGTGGTCGGCAGTTCGCCCCTGGCATGTCCGGTGCCGGCATCGGCCATCCCGAGCTCAATCTCACCGACGACATCCTCGACGCGCTGATTGCCCAGCTCACCGCACTGCGTGAGGGCGCCGGACCCGGCGTGCGCCTCCTCGTCGATCTCAACTTCAACTACAAGCCCGAGGGCCTGCGGCGGATCGCCAAGGCGGTCGAACCGTTCAACCTGCTTTGGCTCGAAATGGACATGTTCGAGCCCAAGGCGCTCAGCCTCATTCGGCAATCGACCACCACGCCGATCGGCTCGCTGGAGACTATCCTCGGCCGCCGCAACCTCAAGCCCTATCTCGAGGCTTACGCGGTCGACGTCGCGATCATCGACGCGCAATGGAACGGGCTGGTGGAATCGATCAAGATGGCGACCATGGCCGACGCCTACGAGGTCAACGTCGCCTCGCACAATTTCAACGGCCCGCTCGCCAATATCATGAGCGCGCATTTCTGCGCCGCGATCCCCAACTTCCGGATCATGGAATTCGACGTCGACGAGGTGCCGTGGAAGGCGAAGCTCCTCACCAACCCCTACGTGATCGAGAACGGCGAGCTGCTTCTCCCCACCGGACCCGGCTGGGGCACCGCCGTCAATGAAGCGGTCATTCGCGCCCATCCGCCAAAGATGTGAACCGCCGGGGATGACTGCGGCCGGCGGCCGGCGCCGGCTTTCCGGCGCGCCCCACGGCTGATTTTTCCGATCTGTGACCTGCATCACAGCCGCCCGAGCCGGCGCGTGCGACAAACAGGCAGGCGGCCGGCACGGGGTCGGCCTCGCTCAAGTGCGAGTCTACGAACGAACACCCAAAAAACAGAGGAGAATGACCATGAACAAGATCCTGGTGACCATCATTTTGACGATCGCCACCCTCGCGGCGGTTCCGGCTTCGGCTGGCCCGTACTGCCAGGAAGACCTGGGCTACGGGCGGACCAGCAGCTTCGGCTGCGGCGGCTAAGTCGCAAAGATCAAGTGCAGGCCCGGCCGCGTCCAGCGGCCGGGGTGCTGCATTCCCGATTGCGGTCCCGACCGGAATGCGTGATCCGCATCCGGTCGCGCTTGCTGTTTGTCACGCTTCAAGCCTGCTCCGCCATCGCGCCGGCCGGCCGAAATTTTTGAGCACAGGCAACGCTCCCGCCGATGCGGCTCGCTTGCGCGATGGGAGACGCGCCGGGCGATGCGTTCCGGCCACAGCCGACATGTTTCAGCCGCGATTTGCGCACGCGACGGACTCATGCATCCGCTGACGCGGAAAAATTGATGTCTTCGATACATCGGAATAGCGCGCGATGATCGGGCGTCGACGTAAGCTTTAATGATTCTTT
>DASSJW010000923.1:0-2642 GCA_035690995.1 Xanthobacteraceae bacterium | reverse complement strand
GGCAAGGAGATGACCGAAGGCGAGGGGCGCAGCCACATGGGTCAGATGCAGGCGCAGCGCTTCGGTGACTGCCTGATGGGCCGGCAGAATTGATTTTTGCCGCGGGCGCGCCGTCTCGCGCGCGCCCGCGCGCACTATCCCAAGATCCATCGCTCACGGAGGAGAAGTGTCACGTCCAGCGGACCGTGCCGCAAGGCGAGGCCCCACGACGACCTCGCCGTCATCGCGGCGAAGACGTCTTGGGAGTCACGCCTCACGCATACGTCATTTGTGGTTGAATTCCGGGTTCGGTAATGGCGGAGCATGGGGTGGGGTGATCACATCGGCAGGCGGACGGAGCGGCGGCGTTCGATTGCGCGTGCAATCGTCCTGTGCATGTGCGCCGTCGCCTTGGTGCTCGGCTCGCTGCCGGGCGCCGTTCGCGGCGCATCGGCCGCGTCTCATCCGGACGAGCTGACCCGGCGCGCGTCGACCACGATGGAAGCCGACCGCTCGACGCAGCGGCATCCGTGCAAGCGTGGGGTCGCGGCGGCGCCCATCGGCGCGTGCACCGTCTTCGGGTTTTCCGCCGGCCTCCCCGGCGCCGGCGTTGACGATGCGCCGCCGGCCGTGACCGGCGCGCAACTGGGTCCCAGGCCGTATCCGAGCCTGGCGCACCAGTGGCGTGGAGGTCCGCCGGATCGTCCGCCTCGCTCCTGATGCCGGACGCCGGCGCGTAGCGCGCCGCTCGCTCTCAAGCTGCGTCAGCCGAGGAGTTTTCAGGGAATGGCCTGCCCATCCCGCTCGTGCCTCGCACGAGCGAGGGAACCGCGCGGCCCTGTCCAGCGCCGCTCGCCGGGCAAGCGAAAGCAACCAGCCACGCCGCGGCGTCGGCCGTCCGCCTGTTGCAGCCGCCGCCGGCGCGCGCCTTGGCCCCTTGTTCAGGAGTGTGACATGTCGAAGACTTTTGTCCGTTGCGTCGTGGCAGCTGCCGCCATCGTGTCGGCCGCGCCCGCAAGCCGATCGCAAGCACAGCCACTGCAAGGCGACATCGCGACCGAGCTCGTCGTCGGCGAGGTTTCCACCACCGATGATCCGTTCGGCGGCTGGATCGGCGTGCATGTGCGCCTCGGGCCGGGCTGGAAAATCTATTGGAAGGCGCCGGGCGACGCCGGGGTGCCGCCTGAATTCGATTGGTCCGCATCGTCCAACCTGGCGCTTGCCGAGGTGCAATGGCCGGTGCCGCACCGCGCCTCGATCCTGGGTATCGAAAGCGTCGGGTATACCGGAGACGTTCTGTTTCCCGTCAAGGTTCAGCTCGTAGACCCCGACTTCGATGCCAGCGCCGAGCTCAAGCTCGTCCTCTATGCCTGCAACACGATCTGCGTGCGCGAGGAGCGCGTCCTCAAGGCCGATCTGTCGCGTCCCAGCGGCCCGGATGCGCAGGCGCTGATCGAGCGATGGCGGGACAAGGTCCCCGCGGCAACCTCTCCATCTCTTCAGATCGCGTCGATCGCGGTTGTGCGCTCCGCGCCGGCGCGCATTCGCGTCGAGGCAACGTCTGCACGTCCGCTCGAGCATCCCGATCTGTTCGTCGCCAGCACGCCGCCGGCGATCTATGCGAGCCGGCCGGAGATCGAGATCTCGGGCGATCGCGCGGTGCTTACCGCGTTGCTGCAGGGCGACCCGGCCGACCTTCTGCGGTCCCTGCACATCACCGCGACGCTGGTCGACGGCAGCCGGGCGGTCGAGGCCGGGTTGGCGCCCGGCGACGCGCCGGCCGCAGCGACGCGCATCGGCGATCCCCGGGACGGACATGCGACGAAGGACGAAGCCGGCTCGTGGTGGACCGTCATGGTCACCGCGTGGCTCGGCGGCCTCATTTTGAATCTGATGCCCTGCGTCTTTCCGGTGCTGTCGCTGAAGCTGCTGGGATTCGTCGATGACGGCGCGGCAGCACGGCACACGCTTCGGTCGGGATTTGTTGCGTCGGCGTCCGGCGTGATCGTCTCCTTCCTGGTCTTGGCCACGGCGCTCATCGCGCTGAAGGCGGCGGGGGCCACCATCGGCTGGGGCATCCAGTTCCAGCATCCCGTCTTCCTCGCGGTGATGGCGGCCGTGGTCGCGCTCTTTGCCGCCAATCTTCTCGGCTTCTTCGAGCTCTCGCTGCCGTCGGGGCTGATGAATGCGCTGGCGCGCAGGGGCATGGGTTCGTCGGTTCCGTCACACTTTGCCGGCGGCTTTGTCGCCACCCTGCTGGCGACGCCATGCTCGGCGCCGTTCGTCGGCACGGCGGTGAGCTTCGCCCTGTCGCGCGGCAGCCTCGAAATCTATGCGATGTTCGGGGCGCTGGGCATCGGCATGGCGACGCCTTATCTGCTGGCCGCCGCTGTTCCCAACCTCGCGGCGGTGCTGCCGCGGCCCGGCCGCTGGATGCTCTGGGTCAGGCGCGCACTGGCCGTGCCGCTGCTTGCGACCTCGGCATGGCTCATCACGCTTGTCGGCGCCACGGCGGGTTACGTTCCCGCCGCGCTCGCGGCCGCCGCGCTGGTCGTCGGCCTCGCGGCGCTGTGGTGGCGGGCGGCCGGGCCTTCGCCGCGCGCCGCCATTGCGGTGTCCTGCGTGCTCGTGCTGGCGGGCATCGGCGTCGTTGCCGGCCTCGC
>DASSJW010000922.1:0-23586 GCA_035690995.1 Xanthobacteraceae bacterium | reverse complement strand
GCCGCGCGCGCGGCGCTCGAATCGATGATTGCAGGTCAAAATGTCGAACTGCGTCAAAACGACATGGCCACCGACCGTTACGGCCGGACGTCCGCCCTCGTTTACCTCCAGCGCGAAGGCTCGCAGGAATCGGTGGCGCATGCGATGCTGGCCAAAGGATTCGCCAGGGTTTCCGCCCATGTCGGGGAACGCCCGTGCGCCGACGAGCTTCTGGCGCGAGAGCGGGCCGCGCGTGAGGCCAAGCTTGGCCTCTGGGGCGAAGCGTATTATGTCATCGTCGCGGCCGAGAGCGGAGCCGAGCTTGTGGCCGAGCGTGGCCATTTCATGCTGGCGGAAGGCAGGGTTTGGTCGGTCCGCGAGAGCGGAGGCACGATTTACGTGAACTTCGGGCGGCAATGGTCGCAAGCTCTCACGATGACCATCCTGAAACGTAACGAGCGGATGTTCGCCGCCGCCGGCATCGAGCCGAAAAAACTTGAGAACCGCCGCGTCCGGGTTCGCGGATGGGTCGAGGAGCGCAACGGACCGCGGATCGAGGCCACCCGCCCGGAGCAGATCGAGATCGCCGAACGGAACTGACGGAACTCGAAGATCGCCATCGTGAAAGCCACCAGGACCCACGCTCGCAGCCGCGATGGCACGGCCCGACATACGGGCTGCCGGCCCATGCTCCGACGGGCCTGCACGTTCGCAAGGGTCGCCGTTCTCGGGCTGGCGCTTGGGGGCTGCAGTTCGGCCTTGCTCTCGGTCGGCGCGCCCCCGGGCTCGCTGCCATCACTGCCCCAGCTGCCGAGGCAGGCGCAGCAGCAACAGCAGCTGCCCGCTTCAGCGCAGCGCGAACATCAGCGCATTCTCGCCGCCTATAGCGGCGCCTACGAGGATGCCCGGCTCGAAGCCCTGCTCAACGAGATGGTGGCCAAGCTCGTCGCGGCGTCCGAGCGGCCAGACGCGCACTATCGCGTCACCATTCTCAATTCGCCGGCGGTCAACGCCTTCGCGTTGCCAAGCGGGCAGCTCTACGTGACCCGGGGACTGATCGCACTGGCCAATGATACGTCCGAGCTGGCCTCGGTGCTTTCACATGAAATGTCGCACGTGATCGCACGTCATGCCGACATTCGGGAGGACCAAGCGCGCCAAGTGGCCTTGGTGAGCCGCGTCGTGCAGGATGTGCTGAGCGATCCGGAGACCGGGGCGCTGGCGCTTGCCAAATCCAGGATCGCGCTCGCCAGCTTCTCGCGCGCGCAGGAATTCGAAGCCGATGGGATCGGCGTCGGCATTGCCGCGCGCGCCGGCTACGATCCCTATGGCGCGGTGCGATTCCTCACCTCGATGGGCCGCAACGCGGACCTGAAGTCGAATACGAGCCAATCACACATCGACCCGCGCGCGCCCGATTTCCTGTCGTCCCACCCGGCCACGCCCGAACGCATCAAGAATGCGCAGGGCAACGCACGCCAGTTCAGCGCGCCCGGCGCCGGCGAGCGCGACAGGGCGACCTATCTCGCCGGAATCGACGGCCTGGTCTACGGCGAGGATCCGAGTGAGGGCTTCGTGCGCGGCCGCCGTTTTCTGCATCCCAAGCTCGGCTTCACCTTCCTGGCCCCGGAAGGCTTTTCTCTCGACAACACCGCACAGGCGGTTCTCGGGGTCAAAGAGGGGGGCGGCCAGGCGTTGCGGCTTGACGTCGTTCGCGTGCCGGCAGAGCAGACGCTCGCGGATTATCTCAACTCCGGCTGGATCGAGAATATCGACCCCAAGAGCGTCGAGGATGTCACCGTCAACGGGCTGCAGGCGGCGACCGCGACCGCTAAAGGGGACCAATGGGTGTTTCGGCTGTACGCGGTGCGGTTCGGTACCGACGTCTATCGCTTCATCTTTGCCTCGAAGCGCACGACCGCGGAGATTGATCGCGCGTTCCGTGAATCAGTCGGCACGTTCCGCCGCATGACCTTGGCAGAAAGCCAGGGGGCGAAGCCCATGCACATCAAGATCGTAACCGTCGAGCCCGGGGAAACCGTCGAGAAATTGGCAAGCCGGATGGCGAGTCCAGACCGGCAGGTCGAGCGCTTTCGCATTCTCAACGGCCTAGCCCCCGGCGACCATGTCAGCCCCGGCGACTGGATGAAGATCGTGGTGGAGTGAGCACGCGCCATGTCGCGTGCCTAGCCTTCCGCCGGTTTCTTGGTCATCATCACCCTCTCGCGCTTCGCGAAAATCAGCCAACAGCCTGCTTGCTGCGAGGTGAATGAATGGACATCGGTTTCGTCGGGCTGGGCGCCATGGGGGCCGGCATCGTCCCACGGCTCATGGCGGCGGGCCACGCGGTCACGGGCTGGAACCGCAGCAGGGACAAGGCCGAGCCGCTGATCCAAGCCGGCATGCGCTTTGCAGCCACCCCGCGTGCGGCAGCCGCCGCCGCGGACCTGGTGTTCTCGATCGTGACCGACGCGGCCGCCGTGAGGTCGGTGGCGCTCGGCGCGGACGGCGTTATCGCCGGACTCAAGCCCGGCGGCATTTATGTCGACATGAGCACCATCGCGCCCGATGCGAGCCGCGCGGTCTCCGCCGAATTCGCGCAGCGGGGCCTGACGATGCTCGATGGCCCGATTTCGGGCAGCCCGATCACCCTGGCCCAGGGCAATGCGTCGCTGATGGTCGCTGGCGACAAGACGGCCTTCGAGCGCGTCGAGCCGGTGCTGCGGGCGATCGGGCCGAAAGTGACCTATATTGGTACAAGCGGTCTCGCGGTGCAGATGAAGATCGCGGTCAACCTTTTGCTCATGGTCGAGGTGATTGCCTTCGGCGAGGCGGTCGCGCTCGCCGAGAAGGGCGGCGTCGCGCGCGACACCGCCGTCGATGCCATTCTCAAGAGCGTGGCCGCGTCTCCGGTGCTGGGCTATCGCGGGCCTTTCATCCTGGAGGGAAAGATGCCCGCGGTCCCGCTTGCGGATGTCACGCTGCAGCAGAAGGATATGCTGCTGGCGCTCGAGCTCGGCCGCAAGCTCGGCAGTCCGGTGCCGCTTGCGGCGGCCGCAAACGAAATGATGAATGCCTGCCGTGGGCTCGGCATCGATCACCGCGATTTCGTGACCGCGCATGAATTCTACCGCCGGCTGGGAGGACAATCGTGAAACGAGCAACCGGAAAGACCAAGAGCGCAAGCGCAAGCGAAAAGAAGACGCGCACCGCGCCCAAAGCCGCCGCGAAGAAGCCGGCCAAGATGTATCGCACCAACCTGCGCGATGTGCCGAAGGTCGGCGGCCTCAAGCGCAGAGATGGCTGGGTCGACATGCAGGTGCAGTTCCTGATCGACAAGAAATCCGCTGGCGCCGACCATGTGGTGGGCTGGACCGTTCTCAAACCCGGCGCGCGCCACGAAAACCATCGCCATCACAATTGCGACGAGTTCTTCATCGTGCTCAAGGGCAAGGGCCATATCTACACCGAGAACGGCGAGCAACCGTCGAGCGAAGGCGATGTCGTCTATTCACCGCGCACGTGCTGGCACGGCTTCAACAACACCTCGAACGAAGATGTGGTGCTGGTATGGGGCTGGATGGGCGCCGGCTCCATCGAGGCGTCCGGCTACGAGGTCGATCCGGACACGCATTGAAGGCGCGACGATGCCTGCGGTAGCCCTCGCCAACTGGGAATGATCCATGAAACTTTGGGAGGACCCGCGCGTCGTGCGCGGCATGCGGGCGCAGCTCGAGACGCGACGGCGGCGTCTTGACGCCGGCGATGCCCCATTGGGCTGGAAAGTGGGTTTCGGTGCGCCCGCGATGCTGCGGCTTCTCGACATCCCAGCGCCGCTGGTGGGATTCTTGACGCGGAACGCCCGCGTGCAATCCGGGGACAGCGTGTCGCTCGCCGGCTGGTCGAAGCCCGTGCTCGAGCCGGAAATCGCCGTCCATATCGGCCACGACGTTCCCGCCGGTGCGAACGATGAGGCGGCGAGGGCCGCAATCGCCGGCATCTCGCCGGCGATCGAGCTTGCCGACCTCACCGCGCCGCCCGAAGACCCCGAACACATCCTGAGCGGAAATATCTACCAGCGCCATGTGGTGCTCGGCGATGCGGAACCGGCGCGTGCCGGGGCGGCGTCGGATGGCCTGACATGCCGCATCATTCGGCGCGGGAGCGAGGTGGCGCGCACCACGGATCCGCAGGCCAATACCGGCGAATGGGTCGGCATCGTACGCCATGTGGCCGATGTGCTCGCGGCCTTCGGCGAACGTCTGCGCGCGGGCGAGATCATCATCACCGGTTCGGTGGTGGCGCCGCTGACGATCGAGCCGGACGAAACCGCCGTTGCATTCGAGGTCGACCCTATCGCAGGCGTCGCCGTCCGCTTCGAGTGAGTCCGAGAACATGAGCCCCTTCCGCCCGGTCTTTCAATTGCTCTGCGCCGCGGCGGCCGTTCTCATGCTTGCGCCGGCGTTCACCATCGTGGCGGCACTTGCGCAGACGTCTTCTCAGCCTTGGCCACAGAAAACGGTGCGGTTCGTGATTCCGCTCCCGCCCGGCAGTGGAACGGACCTGGCCGGCCGTCTCGTCGCCGAACGGCTGAGCGAGCGTTGGGGTCAGCCGGTGGTGGTGGAGAATCGCCAGGGGGCCGATGGCATTCCCGCCGTCAGCTCGTTTCTCAGCGCGCGCGACAACCATACTTTCTTGCTCTCCTTCGCCGGCATCATCACCTTCAATGCATTGCTGCACGAGCGCCTGCCCTACGATCCGGCGACGGATCTGGTGCCGATCGCGCCCGTGATCGACAATTTTCTCGGCGTGTCGGCGACCGCTCTGCTGAAAGTCAATTCGCTTGCGGAACTGGTGCAGGCCGCACGCGCGCAGCCAGGCAAGCTCAACTGGGCGGCAACGCCGGGACTGCCCTACTACGTCCTGCTCGCGTTGCAGAAGAGCGCGGGCATCAACATGGTGCAGGTCGCCTACCGCGACTTCGCGCCCGCCTACCAGGACCTCAATCAAGGCCGGCTCCACGTCGCCGCCACCGGCGTTCCGACCCTTGCACCGCACCATCAGGCGGGCACTGCCAAGCTCCTATTCGTAACCAATCGCGACCGTTCGCCGCAGACGCCAGATGTTCCGACCGCAACCGAGGCCGGTTATGGCGAGCTAACTTTCGAAGGCACCGTCGGCCTCTATGGCTGGCGCGACATGCCCGTGAGCCTCAAGGAGCGGATCGCTTCGGATCTCAATGCCATCACCGCGGACCCGGCTTTTCGCGCGCGCGCAATCGCCGTCGGAACGGCGCCGCGCAGCGGGACGCCGGCCGCGTTTGCCGCAGCGATCGAAGAGCAGCGCGCCAAGATCGCAGCCATCCATCAGGCGAGTGGAAAGTCGCCGGCCCAGTGAACGTTGCGCTTGCCGGGGAGAGCGATTAGCGTCCCGACACGTTGTTCGGGCCGCGAGGATATTCATGAACATATCGAAGCTGCGTGCGTTGGTCTTCGCCCTGTTCGGGCTGGTCGCGTTGCTGGCGCCGCAGGCGCACGCGCAGACGCAGGCCTGGCCGCAACGGCCGGTGAAATTCCTGGTGCCGTTCGGTCCCGGCGCGGGCGTCGATATCGGCGCACGGCTCCTTGCGGATCGGCTGACGGCGCGTTGGGGAAAACCGGTGGTGATCGAAAATCGCCCCTGTGCCGACGGGCTGGTCGCCATTCAAGCGTTCCTCGCCGCCAACGACGATCATACGCTGCTGGCCTCGCCCAGCGGCTCCTTCACCGTGCACCCGTTCCAATACGAGAAACTGCCCTATACACCGGCCGACCTCGTGCCGCTCGCACGGATTTCCAATACGATCCTCGCCGTCGGCGTGCCGGAATCGATGAAGATCGGGACGTTGGCGGAATTCGTCGCGCGGGCGCGCGCCGAGCCTGGAAAATTCAACGCCGCCGTCGTTCCAGGCATCACCGAACTCACATTCGACTATTTCGTGAAGACCACTGGCTTGAGCCTGCAGAAGGTCCCCTACCGGGACATCGTTCAAGCCGCCACCGACGTGGGCGAGGGCCGCCTCCAGATCTATATGGCGTCGTATGCGATCCTGCAGCCGCAGGCCCAGGCCGGCCGCATCAAGACACTGGCGGTGAACGGAAGGCAGCGGGCGCCGATCCTGCCCGACATTCCGACCGCCATCGAGGCGGGCTTCCCCTCGCTGGAAGTGGAAGGACTGGTCGGATTGTTCGGTCCACGCAGCATGCCCAACGAGCTACGCGAAAAGATCGGCGCGGATGTCAAGGCGGTTGCCGCCGATCCCGAAATCGCCGCCAAGCTTGCCAGCACGGCGCAGGTGGTCAATCCGGGCGGCCCGGCAGAATTCGCCGCCGCCGTCGAGGACCAGCGCGCCAAGATTGCCAACATTGCGCAAGCACTCGGCATCAAGCCGAAGCAGCAGTAGCGCTCAGGGCAGCAGCAGCATCGAGCCGACCGAGTTTCTATTCTCGATGTCGCGGTGCGCTTTTGCGGCATCGTGCAGCGCATAGGTGCGGCTGATCTCGATCGTGAGGACGCCGCGCGCGACCAGGTCGAACAGCTCGGCTGCGGCTGCGCGCATGGTCTTGACATCGGCGATGAAGCTGCTGAGCGCCGGACGACAGATCGAAAGCGAGCCGCGCTTGGCGAGTTGAAGAAGGTCGATCGGAGGCGGGTGGCCCGACGCGTTGCCGTAGTTCACCAGCATTCCGAACGGCCGCACGCAATCCAGACACTCGACAAAGGTATCGCGTCCGACTCCATCGAATACGGCCGCAACGCCTTGTTGCGCAATCGCCTTCACCGCGGCGACGAAATCGACATCACGATAGAGTATCGTGTGATCGCAGCCATGGGCCTTCGCGATTTGCGCCTTCGTCTGCGCGCCGACGGTGCCGATCACGATCGCGCCGAGATGCTTCGACCATTGGCACAGGATCGTGCCGACGCCGCCCGCCGCAGTATGGACCAGCAGCGGTTCGTCCGGTTTCGGTCGGAAGATTCGGTTGATGATCAGTGACGCGGTGAAGCCTTTCACCATCATCGCGGCCGCCTGCTGGTCGGATATGGCGGCGGGAAGCTTGATCAAACGCTCTGCCGGAACGTTGCGCGCCTGCGCATAAGCCCCGGTCTGCTCGAAGAACTCGCCGCGCATCCCCGCGTAGACAACCCGATCGCCGGCGCAAACATCGGTCACGCCGTCACCAACGCTCTCGACCACGCCGGCAGCCTCGTTCCCCAGGATCACGGGGAAGCGCAGGGGGCGCGCCAGGTAGAAGCCGCCGCGTCGCACATTGACGTCGGAATAGTTGATCCCGATCGCGGTATGCCGGACACGCGCTTCGCCCGCGGCGGGCGGCGCGAGCGCGATGTCCTCCCAGCGCATCACGTCCGGACCACCATTGGAGTGGATGCGGATGGCTTTGGTCATGATGCCGGGCGGGCGCGAACTGCCCGCCTAGGTGATGCTTTGAGGAAACGTCTCATCCTCGAATACCGATATCGCCGGCGGCGCTCCGCTCAGGCCCAGTTCCTGCCATCGCGCCACCACGTTGTCGTAAGCCTGCTTCGACAACTTGGTGCGCTTCGAGAAGCTCTTGATGAAGCGATAGTCCATGCAGGCGTTGATCAGGCACTTCGAACCCCAAGGTCTGATCTCCGGCGGGTTCAGGCTGGGATCGAGATAGGTGCTCCAGGTCTCGCGCAGGATGTCGATCGACTGCGCCGGCCGCGAACGCGTCGCCATGGCCCAGAGCACCTGGTTGACGTTGGTCGGATCGACGTCCTCGTCGACGACGATGACATACTTTCCGAAATAGGCGCCCGCCGTGCATTGCGCCGCCAGCGCCATCACCTGCGGCGCGTGCCCGGCATACATCTGCTTGATCGACACCACCGTGATGCCCCAGCCCGCCGCTTCCGGGATCGACCACACGCCCTGGATACCCGGCACGCCGAGCTTTTGCAGATCGGCCCAGATGCCGGCAGAACGCAGCGCCGCCCAGAACAGGCCGGCTTCGTTCGCCGCGCCGTCCGCCATCAGCGCGCAGGTCAAGGTCGGATTGTCCCGATAGCGGACGCGCTCGACCCGCATATAGGGCGTGGCGCCGCTCGGGCGGCCGTAATAGCCGGTGAACTCGCCGAACGGCCCCTCGGCAAAGGTCTCGTCAGGATAGAGAAAGCCCTCGAGCACGATCTCAGCCCGGGCCGGCAGCGGCAATCCGGTGAGGTCGCTGGTGAAGACCTCGATCGGTGCGCCATTGATCCCGGAATAGTAGTCGTATTCGCATTCGGTCTTCGGCAGGCTCGTGGCAGCGACCAGGAAGAGCAGCGGGTCGATGCCATAGGCGGCGGCGATCGGCATCGGCTTGCCCATCTTCCACCACTTCTCGCGGTCGATGGTGGCGTCCTTGCCGGGCGAGGTATAGACGCCGACCTCGCGCGGGCCTTTGATCATCATGCGATAGGTGCCGACATTGATCCGCCCGGTTTCCGGATCCTTGGTCACGACCGCATCGCCGGTGCCGAGATAGAGCCCGCCATCGAGCGGCCACATGCGTTGCGCCGGAAAGATCCGGATATCGATGTCGTCGCCTTCGACGATATTCTGATTGCAGATCGCCTGATCGGCAGAGACTTCCTTCGGCGGCATTTTCCGCCCGAGTTTTTGTTGCAGGATCTGCACCGCCTTGAGGGGGTGATCCACCGGATGCTCGCCGATCATCAGGCAAAAGCGCGAGAGGTTGCATCCGACCATGTTGTAGAGCGCGCGGTGGCCGGGATGACCCTTGATGTTCTCGAACAGCAGCGCCGGACTGCGCTCGCTGCCGACCAGGTAGGTGATCGTTGCAGCCTCTAGATCAGGATCGACTTCAGCGGTGATGCGCTTGAGTTCACCCAGCGCCTCGACCTTATCGAGCCAAGCATCGAGATCGCTCGAGTTGGGACCGCGGACGATCTTTTTAGCGGCCGCAGTTGCCGGCTGTCGTTCATCGCTGGCTGCGCCCACAGTGACGCCCATGTCCATGGCTCTCTCCCGCTTGTTCTATTGCGATCAACCGAAGTCTAGCGCGCTTCCCCGCGCGAAGGGTATGGCGGCCGCGCGGAAACCGCGCACGCGCCCTCGCCTTCACCGCACGACGAGCCGCGCGATCGGCGGCCAGCGACCGTGGGAGTCGGCTGCAAGGGTGCCTGGCAAACAAAGGCCCGGCACATGGGCCGGGCCAGGACGGCGAGGATGCAGGACCGCGATCAGAGTCCGGCCATCACGCTCTCGAGACCCAGCAGATGGGCGAGCGATTTGAGCTCGCGCCTCTGGTCGTCGCTGAAGCTCATGACCAGCGGGAAGCCGGCCGACTTGAGCCCCTCGACATCCATCTTGCTCGTGTCGATGGACGCCATGCGGCTTCCGCCTTGCGACGACTTCTTGCTGTATTCCATCTTACGCAGCTCGGCCTCGACGGCGGGCCAGTAGCGCTCCTGCTCCGGTGTCAGGGCGAGCCGCTTCTTGATGCCGGCGATCTGCGAATCGTTGAGCACGGCGTTCGACCGGTGCGCGGGCTTGGGCGCAACAACGGCAGGTTTGCTCGATACCGAAGCCAGGGTCATCTTCGCTGAGCCGGTGGCGACGGCGGGTTCGGCGGCATGCTTGGCCGCAGGAACTTCGGTTTGAGCGGCTGGCTTGGACTTCACCGGCGGCGCCTCAGGGGCGGTCGGCGCAACGGCAGCGTGCGCCTCGGCAATCGGTGAGAAGGACCTGGGGCTGAACAGGGTAATGCCGCCATCAGCGGAAGCGAATGCCAATGTCCGCGGCGCCGGCTCCCCCGCCGCCTGCGTCCAGTCGGCCGGGAAACGCAAATTTACCGTCTCGGACGGTGGCATCTCGGCCAGGGTCGCGACCACCGTGGAAGATGGTCCCGCCGGAAGGCCGGGGCGCGTATTGAAGCCGGCCGCCAGACCGCCCACTCCCGCCCCGCCCAGAAGAGCAAGGCACGCCATGACGCTCGTATTGACTCGCCTAGACTGCCCCCGCATGTCCACCCACGCCCGTTGTCCCCAATACCGCTCATCTTGTTTCCAAACCGAGCGTAATTATGGCTGCGCCGGGACATTTCTTCGGCCTTTTCCTTTGTTCCGCGTGAGGGTTACCGCCGCCGGCCGGCACTGATTCCCGGCGTCGACGGCGTCCGCGGGGCAACAAAAAAGCCCGGCATTCGCCGGGCTTTTCGTGTTCGCTTCTGGGAAGGGCTGCTGCTTATGCCGCCTCTTCCTCCACGACTGTCTCTTCGTCATCGGCTTCGCCCTCGCCCTCGGCGGGCTTCGGTCCGCGCCGCGGGCCCTTGGCCAGGGCGGCTTCAATCTCCTTGATCGCTTCGGTCTCAGTGATGCGCTGCACCGCCGAGATTTCGCGCGAAAGCCGGTCGAGCGCGGCCTCGTAGAGTTGGCGTTCCGAATAGGACTGCTCGGGCTGTGTGTCCGAACGGAAAAGATCGCGCACCACCTCGGCGATCGCAACGATGTCGCCGGAGTTGATTTTCGCCTCGTATTCCTGCGCCCGTCGCGACCACATGGTGCGCTTGATGCGCGCACGGCCCTTCAAAGTCTCCAACGCGCGCCTGACCAGCGGCCCTTCGGCCAGCTTGCGCATACCGACGGAGGCGATCTTCGCGGTCGGGACCCGCAACGTCATCTTGTCCTTGACGAAATTGATGACGAAGAGTTCGAGCTTGGCGCCCGCGACTTCCTGCTCCTCGATGGCGATGATCTGCCCCACACCATGGGACGGATAGACGATGAACTCGTTGGTCTTGAAGCCTTGACGTTGGGTCGTCTTCTTGCTGGTCATTCCGGGGGAAGCTCCTTCATCCGGCTTGCGGCGGACGGGTGTCTTGGCGACGGGGGCCCCACGTCGCGTCGCCGCGCGGGGAGCCTGCGATGCCCTCCGGCGAACGCCGGTTGAGGTCTTCTTGGTCCGCCGAGTCGTGGCGGTGGTCCTCTTAGAACGATGGCGCGTTTTTCCTGCCACGGCCTTTTTGCGTGGATCTCACGTCCCTAGTTGCGGGTTCCTCGGAAGCGACCCGAAAAATAACGCTCCCCTGGGGGAGCGGCTCGGGCGCGGGTGCTTTGCTCATTTTTTGATTATATAGCACATTTTTCGTCAAAATCAAAGCCTTACCGTGCCGCAGAGGCCCGATTTCGGGCATTTCAGCATTACATTTTCGTCACGCCTGGTTAACAGGGAATGCTAGTCGCCGGTTCCCGGATTGGGCGAGAAGTGCGTCGCCAACTTATTTGACACGTCCTCCCAGTCCTTGGCATCCGCTGGCGGCTCCTTCTTGGCCGTAATGTTCGGCCAGATCTTTGCAAAATCGGCGTTGAGCTTCAGGAGGTTTTCCAGCCCCGGCTCGGTATCAGGCTTGATCGCTTCGACCGGACACTCCGGCTCACACACCCCGCAGTCGATGCACTCGTCGGGATGGATGACGAGCATGTTCTCCCCTTCGTAGAAGCAATCGACGGGGCAAACTTCGACGCAATCCATGAACTTGCACTTGATGCAACTTTCGACGACCACGTAAGTCATTCATTACTCTCCGGACGCGCCCCAGAGCGCGTTCAGCAAAAGCGACATCCGGCTGCACGGACGCGATCAGGCTAGCGCAAATCGCGCAAGCTCGTCGGCGGGACGCACCTGAGCCGACTTTTGGTGCGGCTCACCGGCATTTCCTGGCCTGAAAGCGCGCTAGTAGCGCATGGGGCACCGGCAAGCAAGAGATGGCGGCTTGCGGGACCGGTCCAGCGGCTCAATCCTCGTTCTCACCGGTGAAGCGCGCGGTGGCGCGGCGGTCGCGCTTGGTCGGCCGCCCCGCACCTGGCTCCCGCAGGCCCGGCGGGATTGCGGGCTCGGCCCGACGGCGATCCACCGGATCGAGAAATTCACAGATTGCGCGGGCGTCGTCCGCCGAGCCGCGGCGCTCGGCAAAAGCCAGCACCTTGAGCACGCGCACCGCGCGGTCGAGCGCGACAGTCACCACATCGCCGGGCCGCACCGCTTGGCTCGGGGCATCGACGCGCTGGCCGTTGATCCGTACATGTCCCGCGGCGGCGAGCGCGGCCGCCGCCGAGCGCGTCCGCACCACCCGCGCGTGCCAGAGCCATTTGTCTATGCGCTGACGGTGCAAGCGAGAGTCTCAGCGTGGCTCCTTGGTGTTCGCCTCGAGCTGCTCCTTCAGCGCCGCGAGCTTGGCGAACGGCGAATTGGGGTCGGGCTCGCGGTCGCGGCGGTCCCTGCTTTCACCCCGGCCCTTGATGTATTTCGCGCGCAGCGTCGGGTCGCGATCGGGACGGTCGCCGTGCGGCGGGCGGCCACCGCCGCGCTGCCCGCGTTCATGGTCGGGCCCACCCGCCCGATCGACGCGGGCGCCACGCTCGGGACGCCGGTCCGGCCGCGGCTGACGCTCCGGGCGCTCGGTGCGGCCGTTGCGATCGCCGCCACCCGGACGCTCGCGGTGACGACCGCCGTCCCGGCGCTCGTCGGCTCCGGTCGAAGCCGCGACAGCGCCGGCCACCGCTGGCGGCATACCGTCGGCCGGGACCGCGGCAGCCGTCGCATCGGACGTGGCCGCCGCCGGGGGCATCTGCCGCTGTCGCTGCGGACGGCGGTGGCGCGGCGCGCTGTCGTGGCGCGGCTTGCGCGGATGGTCTTCGCGCCGGCCAGGTCGCCACACCTCGATGAACTCCACGGGCGCCGGTTCCACTCTGGATGCAGTCTCGGCCGGCTGCGACGGGGCCGAACCGTCCTGGGCCTCCTGCACCTCGTCCGCCTGCCGCGGGACGTCGGCGGCCGGCACCGCGGCAACGCCGCCCACGCCCTCTGGCGGATCGGCCAGCGCCGGCTCGCCTGCGGCGCCCACAGGCGCGGTTGGCGCGACCGCCTCTGCAGCCGGTTCGACTGGCGATATCTCTGCAGCTTTCGCGCCGGCCTCGACCGGTGTTTCTAGATTCGATTCCGCGTCAACCACCGGGTCAGAGCCCGACGCAGCGTCCCCCTCGCCCGGTTCAGGCGCCGGTGACGGGCTTTCCGTGGGCAAGAGCGTGCCGAGCGCCGAGGGCTCCTCCATCGCAGGCGACGGAGCTGTCGGGGGTGGTTCGGCCGGTTTCGGCCGCTTCTCCATGCGATAGCCGAGCGATCGCAGGACCGAGGCAAAACCCTCGCCCGAACAACCCGCAAGCGACGTCATGCCGACGGTGACGGTGAATCCGAAACCGTCGATCGCCCCTTGCGGCTTGAGGCCCGAAGCACCGGCCCGCCAAGCCAGCGCCGGGCGGATCAGATCCGCCAACCGTTCCAGGATATCGACACGCACCGCGCGCTCGCCGCAAACGCGATAACCTGCGTTCAGGTAGAGCGCCTTGGCGATGTCGGGATCCGCGGCGATCGAGGTGCGACCGCTGGCTGCGAGTTGCTCGATCGCATCGAATCCCTTGGTCTCGGCGCCGCCATGCTTGAGCGCCCAGAGCTGCGTCGCCAGCACCCGCGGTGCGGGTTTCAGCAACGCCGGCACATAGATGTGATAAGCGCCGAAGCGTACGCCATGCTTGCGCAACGTGGCGCGGGCACCCTGGTCGAGGCCCTTGACCTCCTCCGCGACCCTCGGACGATCGAGCACGCCGAGCGCCTCGGCGAGCTGAAATGCAACGCCGCGTGCGATGCCGGTGATGTCGTCCGCGGCGGCGAGCCGGAATAGCGGCTCCAAGAGTCTCTCGATGTGGGACTTGAGCCAGAGATCGAGGCGCGCCTGCACCGAGTCGCGCGGTGCGCCGGTAAGCTGCTCGTCGGCGATGATGCGCACACGCGGCTTGAGCACCTCCTCGCCGGCAACGAGTTTTCCCACCGGCTGGCCGAGCCATCTGATGGTGCCATCGGTGGCGAGCACAAATTGCCCGTCTGCCGCCTGTGCCAGGCGCGTCGCGCGCACGTCGATCTCTCCGGCCAACGCCTTCTGCGCCGCCCCGGCAAGCGCCTTCGCCTCCGAGCCCGCGGTCGAGGCGTCAGGCGTAAACCGGAATCCGTCGAGTCGGCCGATGGCATGGCCTTCGACCACCACTTCCCCGCTCTTGCTGATGTCGGTCTCGAGCATCGTGTTCTCGCGCAGCCGGCGCATCAACACGCTGGTCCGACGGTCAACGAAGCGCTCCGTGAGCCTCTCGTGCAAAGCGTCCGACAGCTTGTCCTCCACGGCACGGGTCACGTCCTGCCAGTGCTCGGGATCGGCAAGCCAATCGGGACGATTGGCCGCGAAGGTCCAGGTACGGATGTGGGCGATGCGGTTCGATAGCGTGTCGATGTCGCCATCGGTGCGATTCGCCTGCTCGACCTGGAGGGCGAACCAGTCGGTGGGAATCGTCCCTTCCCGCATCAGGAAGCTATAAAGCGTCGTCGCGAGCTCGGCATGGGTGGCGGGAGAGATCTTGCGATAGTCCGGCACCTGGCAGACTTCCCATAGCCGCTCGACCGCGGCACGCGTCTGAGCCAGGGCGCGGATGTCGTCATCGCGCGCGGCATGCTCCAGCACCAAGATGTCTTCGGCGATGGGCGCGCGGGTAAGACCGTTTTCTTTCGGCGTCTCGGCGAGCGAGGCCTGCAGCGCGCCGACGGAGGAGAAATCGAGCGCGGTGTTGCGCCATTGCAGCATTTTGATCGGCTCGAACGAATGGCTTTCGAGCGCCTGCACGAGTTCAGTCTCGAACGGCGGGCATCTTCCGGTCGTGCCGAAGGTGCCGTCGCGCGTGGCGCGGCCGGCGCGGCCGGCGATCTGGGCAAGCTCGGCCGGATTGAGCTTTCTGAACTGGTAGCCGTCGAACTTGCGGTCGGACGCAAACGCCACATGATCGACGTCGAGGTTGAGCCCCATGCCGATCGCATCGGTGGCGACAAGATATTCGACATCCCCGGCCTGGTAGAGGTCGACCTGCGCATTGCGTGTGCGCGGGCTCAGCGCTCCGAGCACGACGGCGGCGCCGCCACGCTGACGGCGGATCAGTTCGGCGATGGCGTAGACCTCCTCCACCGAGAACGCCACGATGGCGGTGCGGCGGGGGAGTCGGGTGATCTTCTTTTCGCCGGCGAACGAAAGCTGCGACAGGCGCGGCCGGGTCAGGACATGCGCGCCCGGCAACAGCCGCTCGACCATCGGCCGCACGGTCTGGGCGCCAAGGATCAGGGTTTCCTCGCGTCCGCGGCGATTGAGCATGCGATCGGTAAAGACATGCCCGCGTTCGAGATCGGCGCCGAGCTGAACTTCATCGATGGCCAGGAATGCAACGTCGAGGTCGCGCGGCATCGCCTCGACCGTCGACACCCAGTAACGCGGATGCGGCGGTTTGATCTTCTCCTCGCCGGTGACCAGCGCGACTGCGTCCGCCCCCGCCCGCGCCGCAACCTTGTTGTAGACCTCGCGCGCCAGCAACCGCAGCGGCAACCCGATGATGCCGGAGGAATGGCCGAGCATGCGCTCGATGGCGAGATGCGTCTTGCCGGTATTGGTTGGCCCTAGCACGGCGGTGACGCCGGCGCCGCGGGCGCCGGAATCACGATTTGACGGGGAGGAGAAGGAAATGGGCATCGACGATCAACAATGGGCGATGAATGATGTCGCTGTTGCGTGATGCTATCCGTCACTCTGCGACGGGCGCAGTGAAACGCTCAGGGGATAGCAAATACAAGATCGAGCCGCGCGTTCAGGTCTATTGCCATCCGTTCAAGCAGGCGCCCGGAGCCGCGCGTGCATCTCGCTGAGCCAAGATACCCGCTTCCACCAGGTCGGGCAAACGCGGATTTCAAAGCCATCATTCGAGGCAAATGGCACGTCCTTCGCGTGTCCCGGCGTGGATTGGTTGCAGTCATCATGGGAAGCTTCACCGCCGCACAGATAATGGTGTTCCGCCCCGACGCAATCGCGAAGAATACCGGCCCCTAATGCGGCGCGGCCACGCTCCCCGTGGCACCGCAAGAAGACAGGATCCGTCTCGGCTTTGCTGTCACCCTCTCGCATCAGCACCCTCGCCTGTACGAGATTCGGCGGTTGCAATGTCCGAGGTGGCGCCGGCGTAAGTCCTGGGGCCGTAAGCCCTGTTCAGCCAAAGGCCGCCAAGCCTTCCCGGTCCTCGGCATGCAAGCAATGGCCTGCCGGTATCGATCATGCTGGCGCGGAACGAGTCCCGAACGAATCGCGCCCGAATCGCTGACTCGCTGCTGGGCGGATTCGTTCACGGCCATATCTCGTGGGGACGAAAATATATCCCCCAACATCGTGTAAGGAGCGCCCTGACGATCATCGCGGCAGCGGCGAATTGTCCAACGCAGAATTCGCGCCTGGCTCCAGCGCAGGATCCCACGCGATCGCCGGACGTTTTGCCCGGCCCACGCAACGTTTATCGGGATCTTTGGCCGACTTTATTGCGTCTTGGCGGTGGTCTTGCTCGGATGCGGGAGCGAGACGAACTGGGTCGCCTGCATAATTCCCACACCTAGCGGGGTCGGAACGGAAACCCGGTACGGCACCATGACGCGCGTACCCGCAATCGGAGCAAGCCAGAGCTCGATGTCGCGCAACTGAATGAGATATTTGATGGCAGCCCGATCCGGGATGTAGCCCGCGATCGGCGCAAATCGGACCGCGCAGACCACCGCCAATCCCTGATAACCCCGATCGGAACTCACGCGCTCGAGCCGTTTGAAGGACAGCTGCAAATCATAGCGCATGCGACCGTCGAAGATCGCGAGCGTGCGCTGGCACGCCTGCGGAACGAAGGTGTCGCCATTGCCGGGAACCCGCATGAGGGACGCCGTCATCGGATCCGACACGCCGCGTCGATGGGCCTCGGTGACCGGAACACGATCGGGGCTGGCAACCGTCGGCGGATTCGCCACGAACTCCTTCACCGTGCCCGAACTGATCGTCATCCGCACTTCATCGGACTTCTCGTCGGTGACGATGCGAGACGCATAGCTCGACGGGATCAGTTGCCCACCGGAAACCCCGCCGCGTGCCGCGCTCTGGCCTTGCCCGCTGGCAAAAACCCGCATCAACCCTGCTGTCCCGCCGCTCGCCGAGGCGGTGAAGTGATCATCGCCGATTTCGATGACCCAGGCGCCCTGGCCGATCGGAAGACCGCCAAGCGTCACGGAGTAGCGGGCGTCTAGCTTACCTTGCGCAAGGCTGCGGCCCTGCTGGGCATCCGCCATTGCCATCGCGAGCGCAGCCGCGCCCAGGATGATCCCATGACGAGTGAGGCGATATGAACGCACGACGTCGGTCCCTGCTCGTCACTTTATTATTGAAACCACCGGATTATTGAAACCACCGCCCGGCGGCCAGCCGATTACCCCCGGCCGGCCCAGGCGGGTTTTGCCGCTGGTCCATTAGGTTCAGCATTGGCGCGGCATCTTGGCCCGATCAAGGCAGTTCGGGCGGTTGCGGACCGGCCAACAATCCATCCGGGTCCGCCCGGTCCGGCACCGGCACGAGGGAATACGCGGCTTGACGCCATTTCATGCGCTGACTATAGGTCCGGCGGCTCAATAGAGCCGTAGGTGATCGAGCTGCCCCGCCCAAGATGCGCAGGCGCCTGATCCGGCAACCCCTCGGGATGATTCAGAGGTTTCTCAATGTCGCGGCGGTGCGAGCTGACCGGCAAGACTGCTCAGGTCGGACACAAGGTCAGCCACTCGAATATCAAGACCAAGCGGCGCTTTCTGCCCAACCTGCTCAACGTCACGATGATCTCGGACGCGCTCGGCCGCTCGGTCAAGCTGCGCGTGTCGGCCAACGCGCTCAAGACGGTCGATCACCGCGGCGGTCTCGATGCCTTCCTCATGAAGGCGAAGGACGACGACCTGTCGGTCAAGGCGCTCGAGCTCAAGCGCCAGATCAGGAAGAAGCACGCAGCGCAGCCGGTGCCGGAATAAGCGGGATCGCGGACCCTCCCCCAATGCCGGTCCGAGCACCGCTGCGGTCCCGGACTCACGGCTCCGCCAGCGTGAACTGCAGCAGCAGCGTGCGCTGAAACGGCAAGAAATTATCGTCGGAAATGAGCGTGAGTACGATCTCGCCCTCCGCATTGCGGTGGACGCTCAAGCCTTCCATGTTGTCGATCTCGTAGCCGAGATCCGCTTCAAACAGAACGGCCCCATCGACCGTCGCGCCCGGCTTGATCTCGCCGAGCGCAAGACGGCGGATGCGAACCGTAAGCCCGCTGGTCCAACTGAACTTGCGCTCCAGCAACAGCACGTCGCCGCCGGGTAACAATGCGGCGTCGCTGACGTCGTAGCTCGAACTGCGTTTGACGGCGAAGCTGCCGGGGCTGGGGCCCCCCAGCAGGAAGCCGTTGATATTGCCCGCCGTGTCGAGACCGCGTTCCGAGATCGCGATCAGCGTGCCGCCAAGGCGCAACCCCTTGGGGACAAAAACCAGGGCTTCGAGCCCCCGGTTGAATGGCAGCGAACGGAAACCCGGCGCGGGCGGAATCGGTCGTCCGCGGGCCAGCAAGCCCTCCTTGGCGTAGTTGAAGCGGACGATCTGATGGACCCGCTCGATTCCGACATAGAGCGTGCCCCCGTCCTCCGCGATCGATTCGGTGTCATACCAGCCGCGGGCCGCCAGCGGCTGCCCATCGGGGCCTAAAATAGGCGCCATTTCAGCGTCGACTATGCCGCTCGGCCGCGAGCCCTCGTAGATGATGCGGCCGCGAAACCACCAGCCCGTGTCGCTCAAGGCAATAAAATTAGCGCCATCGGCGGCGACGCGAATGGCCGACATGCCGCCGAAATGCTTGTAGGACGAGCGCAACTGCAGACCACCGCGGAACTCGAGCAGTCCGAACTGCCGGCGGGCGCGATCGCGAACGTCGAAGGAGGCGACCGGCTCGGCACGAATCTCGATCGCCGCCGGCGGCGCTGGGGACGGCAGGGTCTGCGCATCGGCCGCGACCGCGAGCGCCAGCAGGGCGGCGAGCAGCAGGCCGGCGACCGGGCCGTTTCGCGATGTGAGACCCGAACGCCAAAATGGCGTGCGGTCAATCACGCGTCGAGCCTCCGCGGCCGTCGAGGTTCGTCCGGAAGCTGCTCGTCGAACAGTTCCGCGAGCTTTTCGGTCATGGCGCCACCGAGTTCCTCGGCATCCACGATGGTGACGGCGCGGCGATAGTAGCGGGTAACGTCATGACCGATCCCGATCGCGATCAATTCGATCGGAGAACGCGTCTCGATCTCATCGATCACCCAGCGCAGGTGGCGTTCCAGATAGTTGCCGGGGTTGACCGAAAGGGTGGAATCGTCGACCGGAGCACCGTCGGAGATCATCATCAAGATCTTGCGCTGCTCGCTGCGGGCAAGGAGGCGCTTGTGCGCCCAGTCCAACGCTTCGCCGTCGATATTCTCCTTGAGCAGACCCTCGCGCATCATCAAGCCGAGATTCTTGCGCGCCCGCCGCCACGGCGCATCAGCCGACTTGTAAATGATGTGGCGCAGATCGTTGAGCCTTCCCGGATTGGCGGGCTTGCCGGCGGCGAGCCACGCCTCGCGCGATTGCCCGCCCTTCCACGCCCGGGTGGTGAAACCGAGAATTTCGACCTTGACTCCGCAGCGCTCCAGCGTGCGCGCCAGGATGTCGGCGCAGGTCGCCGCCACGGTGATCGGCCGTCCGCGCATGGAGCCTGAATTGTCGAGCAAGAGCGTGACCACGGTGTCGCGGAAGCTCGTTTCCTTCTCATGCTTGAAAGACAGCGGATGAAGCGGATCGATGACCACGCGGGACAGCCGCGCGGGATCGAGTATTCCCTCTTCCAGATCGAACTCCCACGCGCGATTCTGCTGCGCCATCAAACGCCGCTGCAGCCGGTTGGCGAGCCGCGCCACCACGCCTTGAAGATGCGAGAGCTGCTTGTCGAGATAGCCGCGGAGCCGATCCAACTCTTCCGGCTCGCACAATTCCTCGGCTGCGACCATCTCGTCGTGCTTGGTGATGAAGGGACGGTAATCCGGGCCGCGCGGCTCGTTCTGCCCATGCCGGCGCGGACGCCGCGGCTCGGCCGGAGCCTCGGCATCGCCCATCTCGGCATCATCCGCCATTTCTGCGGAGAGGGCCTCGGCCGCCTCCGCCGTCGAGTCGGACATGTCCTCGCCCGCCGCATCGGCTTCATCGACCCGCGTTTGCGTATCATCAGCGTCGGCGCCCTGCCCGTCCTCGCCGGATTCTTCCTTGCGGCGATCCTGCTCGCCCTCCTCGCCTTCCTCCTCGTCCGACTCGGTACTGCGGTCTTCGCCCATGTCGAGCGCATCGAGAAGATCGTGGATTGCGTCGCCGAAGCCCGCCTGGTTCTCGATCAGCCGCTCCAGGCGATCGAGATTGCGTCCGGCGCGATCCTCGATCAGCGGCCGCCACAGATCGACGATTTTTTTCGCTGCCGCCGGCGGAGCCTGGCCCGTCAGCCGTTCGCGGACCATGAGCGCGACCGCTTCCTCGATCGGCGCATCGGCGCGATCGGTGACTTCGTCGAACTTGCCGCGATGGAAACGGTCATCGAGCATGGCTGACAGGTTCTTGGCGACGCCCGTCATCCGCCGTGCTCCGATGGCCTCCACGCGGGCCTGCTCAACCGCATCGAATACCGCGCGTGCCTGCTGTCCTCCGGGCACCAGCTTGCGATGGACCATCGGATCGTGACAGGCGAGCTTGAGTGCAATCGAGTCGGCATGGCCGCGCACGATCGCGGCATCCGGTCCGCTCAGCTTTCGCGGCGGCTCAGGCAGGCGCGCCTTGCCGCTGACGATGCCGGGCCGCTCCGCCGCGAAGGAGACTTCGAGCTCGGGTTTGCGCGCGATCGCGCGCAGGCACCCGGTGACCGCGCGCTTGAACGGCTCGGTCGGCGACTCCTTCGAGGGATTCCGCGGCTTGATGTTGGACGACATCCCGGCGCTCAGCTCAGGGCAACGTTCACCGATGATTCCGGCAGCTCGACGCCGAAGCAGCGCTGATAGAACTCAGCCACGATCGGCCGTTCCAGCTCGTCGCACTTGTTGAGGAAGGTGAGCCGGAAGGCGAACCCGACGTCCTTGAAGATGTCAGAGTTCTCCGCCCAGGTGATTACCGTTCGCGGGCTCATCACCGTGGAGATGTCGCCATTCATGAACGCGTTGCGCGTGAGGTCGGCGACCCGCACCATCTTGCTGACGATGTCGCGGCCCTGATCGGTGCGATAATGTTTGGCCTTGGCCAGCACGATATCGACCTCGTTGTCGTGCGGCAGGTAATTGAGCGTGGTGACGATCGACCAGCGGTCCATCTGCGCCTGGTTGATCTGCTGAGTCCCATGATAGAGGCCGGACGTATCGCCCAGACCGACCGTGTTGGCGGTCGCGAACAGGCGAAAGGCCGGATGCGGCCGGATCACACGGCTTTGGTCGAGCAAAGTGAGGCGGCCGGACGATTCCAGCACCCGCTGGATCACGAACATCACGTCCGGGCGGCCGGCGTCATATTCGTCGAAGCACAGCGCGACGTTATGCTGGTAGGCCCATGGCAGGATCCCATCGCGGAATTCCGTGACCTGCAGACCGTCGCGGATGACGATGGCGTCCTTGCCGATCAGGTCGATACGACTGATGTGGCTGTCGAGATTGACCCGCACGCACGGCCAGTTGAGCCGGGCCGCCACTTGTTCGATGTGGGTCGATTTTCCGGTCCCGTGATAGCCGGTGACGATGACGCGACGATTGTGGGCGAAGCCGGCGAGAATGGCGAGCGTCGTCGGCTTGTCGAACCGGTAATCCGGATCCACGTCCGGGACATGCTCATCGGCTTCCGAATAGGCCGGAACCTCCATTTCACTGTCAAAACCGAAGACCTGGCGGATCGATACCTTCATGTCAGGGAGGCCGGCGACCTCTGGCGTTGCGGCGGTCATTGATCCTCCGTGATCTCGGGGGCGACCGAGACCCGTTTCGGTCGATGGGAATGAGGGGCGGATTCGAGCGCAAACTTAGCAGAAAGGCAGCGCGCGGCGAAAGGCGTCATGTCGTGAATGAAAATCGCGTGATTTCAAATAAGTATCGCGCCGCTGCGGGTCAATCCGCTGCCGCGATGGGCGTGCGAAAAGCGCGGCGGAAAGCGGTCATAGCTGCTTCGCGTCCGGCGCAATACCCGGCTCGTGCGGGCGCGCCACCCATCGAGGCCGTGCCGCGCGCGCAGGTCGTCTCGAACGGTGCCGGGGCCGAAAACGAGAGCCCGATCTTCAGCGGAATCCAATGGATTTCAAGTATTTATAAGCCTGAATGATCTCGCGCAGCTTGTCCTCGGAGGACCGGTCGCCGCCATTGACGTCCGGGTGGTGGCGCTTCACGAGCGCTTTGAAGCGCGTCTTGACGTCCTCAACCGACGCCCCGCCGTCGAGGCCGAGCGCATCGAGCGCCTTGCGTTCGGCATTGTGGATGGTGCGAGGCTCCGCCCCCCGCTCGGAGCGGCGCGCGCCGGATGGCCCGCCAAACTCGCGAAACACGCCGAAGGGATCGTCGGCTCCGCCGATTTCCGGGTGAAAGCGGGCGGAGCGAGAGCGCGATGTCGGCCGTCCTCCGTTCATGCCCATCTTCCACGTGGGGCGATGGCCGATGACCGCCTCTTTCTGATATTTCGCGATGTCGTCGGGGTTCATCCCGGAGAAAAAATTGTACGTCTGGTTGTACTGGCGCACGTGATCGAGGCAGAACCGCCAGTATTCCCGCTCGCGCAGCCGCCCTTTGGGCGCGCGGTGGGTTGCCGGCGCCTTGCAATTCGGCCAATCGCAGGCCGGGGCTTGTGGATTGAGCCGACGATCCTTGTCGGGCTTCACCCGGATGCGGTCGAACAGGGGGGAGTCGTTTTTCATGACCGATCAGTATGCGCGCGCGGCCAACTTACCTTCAAGTCTTGACAAGCACGTTTGCGCGCTTTTTGCCCGCGCCGACCGTTGACCGCCCATCATCCCGCGCGCTATGCGCACATTCATGACAACGCGCGATCTCATCACGGAAAAATTGAGCACGGCGTTCGCGCCGGAGAGCGTCAAGGTGGTGGACGAATCCCAGCAGCACGTGGGGCATGCCGGCCACCGGCCGGGCGGAGAAACCCATTTCAGGGTCTATATCGTGTCGGAGGCGTTTCGCGGAAAGAGCCGGCTCGAGCGCCACCGCATGATCAATGCCACGTTGGGCAGCGAGCTCCAAGGCGGCGTCCATGCGCTCGCCATTCATGCCTCCGCGCCGGGCGAAGGCGGGGCGTGACAGGCTCTCGGCAACCGCGCTGCAGAACCTCCCTTACTTCGGCGGCAGTTGCACGAACTCGGCGAGATCGCTCGCCGCGAGCGGGGCCTGCAGATATTGGAAATCCACCGGCCCGGACATGAGTTGCTTCTAGCCCCTGACGGTGTCCGGATCGAGCGCCGACCTCGTAAGGAACCCGTCGCACAAATGCCTCGCGTCCCAGTCGCCGCACTGGCCCACGGCCACTTCATCTTGCTTGCCCGCGGCGACGTCCGCGAAGGCAGCGGCGAAGGTAA
>DASSJW010000921.1:0-5748 GCA_035690995.1 Xanthobacteraceae bacterium | reverse complement strand
GAGGAAGGTGCTGGAATTGACGCTGTAGGCGCCGACGCAGCACAGCACCACGATGCAGGGGAACAGCAGCCGATACGGCACCCGCAGCAAACGCACCCAGATTCCGATCAGCGGCAGGTTGATGACGATCAGCATCAGGTTGCCGACCCACATGCTGGCGACCATGCCCCAGAACAATTCCGGCCGCTCGGAAATGATGGCGGTGCCCGGCGCGATACCCTGGATCAGCATCGCGCCCATCATCAGCGCCATGACCGGGTTCGACGGAATGCCGAGCGTGAGCAGCGGAATGAACGAGGTCTGCGCGCCGGCATTGTTGGCGGCCTCGGGCGCGGCGACACCCTCGACCGCGCCCTTGCCGAACTCGGCGGAATAGCGCGAGGTCTTCTTCTCCAGGGTGTAGGCGGCAAACGAGGCGAGCACCGCTCCGCCCCCGGGCAGGATCCCGAGCAGCGCGCCGATCAGGGTGCCGCGCGCGACCGCGGGCGCGGCGCGGCGGATTTCCTCGCGGCTCGGCCACAGAGTCGAGATCATGGTGGCGGCGGGGCGCCGATCTCTGCTGCGATCAAGGTTGCTCAGGATCTCCGCGAGGCCGAACAGCCCCATGGCGAGCGGCACGAAATCGACGCCATCGTAGAGCTCGGGCACGCCGAAGGTGAAACGCGCGGTGGCGCTCTGCGATTCCGTGCCGACCAGGCCGACCAGCAAGCCGAGAATGACCATGCCGACCGCCTTGACCACCGAGCCGTGCGCGAGAATGACCGCGGCGATCAGGCCGAACAGCATCAGCGCGAAATATTCCGGCGAGCGAAACTTCACCGCGAACGCGGCCAGGACCGGCGCGAACGCGGCGATGAGAATGGTGCCGACGCAGCCGGCGATGAACGAGCCGACGGCGGCGATGGCGAGCGCCGCGCCGGCGCGCCCCTTCTGCGCCATCTGATAGCCATCGATGCACGTGACCACCGACGACGACTCGCCGGGCAGGTTGACCAGGATCGCCGTGGTCGAACCGCCATATTGCGCGCCGTAATAGATGCCGGCGAGCATGATCAGGGCGCCGAGCGGACTGAGCCCGAACGTCACCGGCAGCAGCATGGCGATGGTGGCGATCGGCCCGATGCCGGGGAGAACGCCGATCAGCGTTCCGATCAGGCAGCCGAACAGGCAGAATCCCAGATTGACCGGGGTCACCGCGGCGCCGAAGCCGGTGGCGAGGTTCGCAAACAGGTCCATCAGAAGGCCCAGACCGTGAAGGGTTGCCCGAGCAGATGGACGAACAACAGCACGCACAGCGCCGCGATGCCGACGGCGAGCGCAAGGGTCTCGCCCCAGCGCATGTCGCGGCTCGCCAGCGACGACGTGACCGCGACCAGCACCACCGCGAGCGCGAGGCCCAGGCGTTCGATCACCAGCGCGAACAGGACGATCGCCGCGAGGATGAACAGCTGCGGCACGACCTGGCTGCGCTCGATCGCGGGGCCGTCGATGGCGAGCGCGCGCAGCATCAGCACGCCGCCGACCGCGACCAGCGCCCAGCTCAACGCGGTCGGCAGATAGCCCGGTCCCATCTTGGTCAAGCTGCCGAACGCATAGCCGCGACTGATCCAGAGCGCCGCGCCGCCGAACACGATGAACAGAATACCGGCCCAGAAATCCTGCGGGCTGCGTACGCGGACCATGCGCCTTTCACTCCCCGATCTCGCCGCAGCATACATGGCGGCCCGGATGGCGAAAACGCGCCGCGCATGCGGCACCTTCGCCGCCGTCTCGGATATCTTGCTCTTGGTTTACCGCCTGCGACAGGCAGCGATTTCCGAGCGGACGCCTTCCAAGGGCCGTCATTGGTTGCGACAAGGCCGGCGTGACCTCGCCCTGCGTGCCCGCCGGTGGGATCATCTGCGCGCCGGTCGCGCGCGCCGAAAGCGTGATCGCGCGCAGGCCGTCCCGGCGCGCGACGCGGACGGACCCGATGACCGCGCACCGGGCCGCTTGACTCCGCGGGCCGCCTGCCCGCATCACGCCATCAGAGTGGTACGAATCGCCGATGCCGCTTTACGCCATCCCGTTCCCCGCCTTCGACCCGGTGCTGGTCAGCTTCGGGCCGATCGCCATTCGCTGGTATGCGCTCGCCTATATCGTCGGCATCCTCCTGGGCTGGCTCTATGCGCGCACGATCATCCGCCGCGAGGAGCTGTGGGGCGGACCGCCGCCCCTGACCGTCACCGACTACGACGATTTCGTGCTGTGGGTGACGCTCGGCATCATCCTCGGCGGACGGCTGGGCTACGTGCTGTTCTACAATCCCGGCTATTTCGCCGCGCATCCGCTCGAGAGCCTGCAACTGTGGAAGGGCGGGATGTCGTTCCACGGCGGGTTTCTCGGCTGCGTCCTCGCGGTCGTGCTGTTCGCGCGCCACCGCGGCCTCTCCATCCTTTCGCTGGGCGACCTCACCTGCGCCGCCGGAACGATCGGAATCTTTCTCGGCCGCATCGCCAATTTCATCAACGGCGAGCTCTGGGGCCGCCCCACCGACGTGCCGTGGGCCATGGTGTTCCCGACCGGCGGCCCGCTGCCGCGCCATCCCAGCCAGCTCTACGAGGCCACGCTCGAGGGACTTGTGCTGTTCCTGGTGCTGACCGCATTGATCCGCGCCGGCGCGCTCAAACGTCCGGGCTTCATCCTCGGCGCATTCGCGTTCGGCTACGGCGTCGCACGCGCGATCTGCGAGCAATTTCGCGAGCCCGATCCGCAGCTCGGATTCCTGTGGGGCGGGCTGACCATGGGAACGCTGTTGTCGCTTCCGCTGATGCTCGCCGGCCTCGCCATCATGTGGGCCGTCATGCGCCGTGAGCCGGCGAGGCGGACGTGATGGCAAAGCAGAGCGCCCCGCTCGAGGTCGAGATCCGCCGGCGCATCGCGGGCGGAGGACCGATCGCGGTGGCGCCCTATATGGAGCTTTGCCTGACCCATCCCGAGCGCGGCTATTACACCAGCGGGGATCCGTTCGGCGTGCACGGCGATTTCGTCACCGCGCCGGAGATCAGCCAGATGTTCGGCGAGCTGGTCGGCCTGTGGGCGGCCGCCGTGTGGCGTGTGATGGAATCGCCGGAGCGGTTCCACCTGGTGGAGCTGGGCCCCGGTCGCGGCACGATGATGAACGACGTGCTGCGGGTCGCCAAGGTGATGCCGGGCTTCCGCACCGCCATCGCCCTGCACATGATCGAAATCAGCCCGGCATTGGAGCGCCTGCAACGTCAGGCCCTGAGCGCCGCCGACGTGCCGGTGTCGTGGCATCGCTCGATCGAGGACGTGCCGGACGGTCCGCTGATCGTGCTCGCCAACGAGTTCTTCGACGCTCTGCCGATCCACCAGGCGGTGATGTGCGCCGACGGCTGGCATCAGCGCGTGATCAAGATCGGCGAGGACGACCGGTTTCAGTTCGGCACCGAGCGCGATCCCATCCCGCTGTTCGACAAGCTGTTGCCGCGCAACCTGGGGACGGCGAAGATCGGCGATATCTTCGAATGGCGCGCCGACAACATCGCGCTCGAGATCGGCCGGCGCGTGGTGCGCTTCGGCGGCGCCGCGCTGATCATCGATTACGGCCATGTCGAGAGCGCGATCGGCGACACGCTGCAAGCCGTCGGCCGGCACCACGTCGCCGATCCGCTGCTGACGCCGGGCGAGGTCGATCTCACCGCGCATGTGGATTTTCAGGCGCTGGCGCAGGCAGCCGAGGGCATGGGCGCCCGCGTGCACGGCCCGGTGCCGCAAGGCGTGCTGTTGCGCCGGCTCGGCATCGCGCAGCGGGCGGCCGCGCTCAAGGCCAGCGCGCCGCCCGATTATGCCGCCACGATCGAGGCCGCACTGACGCGCCTCACCGACGAGGATCGCACCGGCATGGGCCGCCTGTTCAAGGCGCTCGCGGTGTCAGACCCCAAGCTCGACGCGCTCCCCGGCTTCGTCGAGTGAGCGATAGGCAAGGACATTGTCGGCATGCCGCACGAAACCCAGCCCCTGCGCAGATCCCGTGATACGGTAACGGGCATGCTGCAGGCCTCCACCCTCGCCGCGCTCGCCGGCATCCGGCATGCGTTCTTCACCCGCGACGGCGGCGTATCCGACGGTCTCTATGCGAGCCTCAATGGCGGCCCCGGCTCCGCCGACGCGCCCGCCAACGTGTCCGAGAACCGCGCGCGCATGGCGGCGATGCTGGGCGTGCGGCCGCATTGCCTGCTCACCGCGGATCAGATCCATTCGCCCGACGTGGTGACGGTCGAGCGGCCATGGAGCGCGGACGAACGTCCGCGCGCCGACGCCATCGTGACCCGGATCCCCGGCCTCGCCATCGGAATCACCACCGCCGATTGCGGGCCGGTGCTGTTCGCCGACGCGGCGGCCGGCGTCATCGGCGCCGCCCATGCCGGCTGGCGCGGCGCAGTGACGGGCGTGCTCGAAGCGACCATTGCGGCCATGGAGCGGTGCGGCGCCGACCGTACCCGCATGGTGGCGGCGCTGGGACCGACGATCCGCCAGCCGAACTACGAAGTCGGGCCGGAATTCGTCACCCGCTTCACGGCCGAGGACGACGCCAACGCGCGTTTCTTCGAGCCCTCGCCGCGGCCGAATCACGCCCTCTTCGATCTTCCCGGCTATATCGCCGCGCGACTCGCGCGCGCCGGTGTCGCGCGCGTGGAAGACGTCGGCCACTGCACCTATGGCGATCCCACGCGGTTCTTCAGCTACCGCCGGTCGACCCATCGCCAGGAGCGCGACTACGGGCGTCACATCAATGCCATAGCGCTGGCAAATTAGCATCGCGATCGCCATCCGCGGCTGGACACAGCGGCGAAACGCATATTGCATCCATCAACACTCGGCCGCAGCCCAGGCGGCTGGACGTGCCGAGCCGGTGGGGAAGTCGATGCGGATGGGATGGGGGCTTCCCGGCACGCGCGCCCAGGCAGGCGGCACTGGCCGCTGCTTCGGCAGCATTGGCGCGCTGCTGTTGGGATTGTGCGTCTCGGCCTGCGTCGGCAGCGGTCAGATCGCCAACCTCGGCGAGACCACGCGCCCGTCGATCGCCTTCGAATCGATCGACGGTCCGCCCGCCGCCGTCGTCCCCAGGCTCGCGTCCGCCCTCAAGGAAGAAGCCGTGCGCAACCACATCGCCGTGGGCGCGCCGGAAGAGGTCAATTACCGGTTGCACGGTTACTTCGCCGCGCGAAGCGAGGCGGCCGATCCGCGCGCGACGGCTTCGGCGATGAGCCCGGCAACAACTTCGATGGCCTGGACCCTCGACCTCTATGACGGCGACGCGCATCGCGTCGTTCGCCTGAGCGGCGAGGAGAAGGCCGGCGATGGCCTCGGGGCCGCCGCCGACGAGCAGCTGCTCCGCCGCGTCGCCGGTGCCGGCATGGACCAGGTCGCGGCATTCCTGGCGACCAACCGCGCACCGCCGGCGGGGGCCGCCACCCCTGCCCCGCCGCGGGCGGCAGCCGGCGGTGGCTGGCTCGACGATTGGACGCCGGAGGCTTCGGGCATTTTCCGCAGCTTCGGCCGCGAACTGTCGCGGCCGGCGCCTGTGGCCGAGGCAAAGGTGGATGCGCCGGCGGACGACGTGCCGCTCCCGCGCGGGCGGCCGGCCCCTGCGGATGCGCCATCCACTGCGGCGATCGCCCTCGCAACCGCCGCTCCTGCCGAAAATTCCCGCTAGCGCGTCTTTTGGGGGTGGCGCTGCCGGAC
>DASSJW010000920.1:0-18113 GCA_035690995.1 Xanthobacteraceae bacterium | reverse complement strand
CCGGGAGGAAAGGGCTCTGGCGCAGGACGCCCTGAAACGCCGGCGCCAGTTGAACATGACCCTTGCGGCGGGTTTGCTTTCTCGTCAGCCGGCACATCGGTTTGCGCGGTGCGGCCCGAATGGAACAGCCGCATTCCGACCGTCGTCCATGTCGATGGCACGGCGCGTCCACAGATCGTGCGCGATCGCCACAATCCGCTCTATGCGGCCATTCTGCGCCGGTTCCGCGCCGCCACGGGCCTGCCGGTCCTGGTCAACACGAGCTTCAACGCGCATGAGGAGCCGATAGTGAATCAGCCGGCCGAGTGCCGGCGCGCGCTGCGCGACCGCCGCGTCGATTTCGTGGTGACCGAGCAGTCCTGTTATGCGCTGTAAACTATCGCCGCAAGCCCATCAGCTGATGTCAGGCGCCGCGTTTCTCTGCCTCGAGCCGGCTCTTCGAGTTGAACGGCGAAACGAACGCGGTCAGGAACAAGCAGGGCAGCGCGATCATCGCCGCTGACGCTAGGCGATTCGGTCACGTAATCAATAAGGATGGAGTTCTCGGTACACGCAGCCGTCAGCTTTCCGGCCGCGTCATCAACATTGCCTCGAGTACATAGCCTAGTTAACCAGGTGACTCACTGCAGATTCGTCGCCGAACATTGGAAGAATATCTTGTTTGCAGACGAGCAAGAGCGCCGACGCGGCGTAGCTGAATACGAACAATCCGAAGAACGGATACCCCAAATAGCCCAAGATTGGCATTTCAAAGACGTGCCAGAAGTCGACATAGGGAATTTCATATATCCATTTCGGCAGCGAGTAAAAATTCCACAACTCCCAGCAAACGCCGTTGAACGTCGTCGCGGCCATGATCGAGACTGGAAGTAGCCAGTCGCCTTTCTCTATCTGCCGTAACAATGACGGAAAGCCTGCTGCATAGGTGACGGGTTCGAGCAGCAGGATCGGAGCGATCCACACCAGAGGAAACGCCTCGCGCGGAAACAGAACCACGAGACAAAACGACAACAATCCGAGCAGTACGGAGACGACGAGATTTGCCTTTCGAATTGTGATTGGCCTCCATCCGGGAACGAGCCGCCATCGGAGGAGGATGTGGCGGAACAGGAATGCGGTCGACAAAACGGCGGGGACGACGGTCGAAAAATCGACCGACGCTTCAATCACGTATCGCGTATTCGATATCGGATACGCGAAAACGTAGTTCCAGTTCTTGACGATCTTGTTGAGGCTTTCAAAAAACCACCAGAGCGGTACTGATATTGCAAAGAGCAGTGGGAACGAACGCCCCATCGATCGCAACAGAGACGTCTTGAAGAAGGCCTCGCTCACTCCGTTGATGAGCAATATGTACCCAATCCACAGTGGGAAGAACGAGAATTCGCTGAGGCCATGAATCCTGCCCCATGCGATGGCCCAGAACATGGCCGTGACGACGATGCCGGCGAGCAAGATCAACATGCAAGCACGTTACCACGTCCATCGATTCCGCAAGTGCGTTCGTCCCAATCCGGTAACAGGCGGGGTGCCTGAGTGAAAATGTCAGCGGCACGGGGGGCGCCGCACTGCTGCGTGATGGAGCGCGAGCCGGACTGAGTGCGATCGTTCAATCATGCCGGGGCGTTCGCTTTGACATGCTCTCATCCTCGATGGCTTTGGGCGTCGGAACATTGACAGGCGGCTCACTCGGTTGTTTCTGCAAGGAACGAGAACGCACACGCCTCACCCTTCAACAGCAGGCGTTAGAGGTCACAGTTGCACGCAAGGAACGGCCGGCCAATTCGTGCAATTCTGTTCGATAAGGACGGCACACTCGTCGAGTTCGAGCGCACCTGGGGACCCGCGGTTCAAGTCGTCCTGCGACATTTGGCAGGCGGGGACGCCGCCCTTTACCGCAAGCTTTCCGCGGAAAGCGGCCTTGTCGACGGCGCACACTTTCGCCCCAACTCTCCGCTGATCGATGAGCCGACGAGCGTCTTTGCGGCGCGCTGGGCGAGATTGTTGGGACGGCCTGCCGATCCGGCCTTTTTTGGGGAGATCGACCGACGTCTGTGCGAAGCGACGACAGCCCACCTCGCGGCCATCGGCGATCCCAAGGCTGTCATGAGCGACCTCGCCGGCCGCGGCTATCAGCTTGGCCTGATCACCAATGATGCCGAGGCTACCGCGCGTGCTCATGTGCGCAAGTTGGGCCTCGACCACCTCCTGGCATTCGTCGCGGGATACGATTCTGGCTTCGGTGCCAAACCGGCGCCGGGACCGGTCCTCGCCTTCGCGGTTGCCGTCGGGGTGCCGACCACGGAAATCGTCATAGTCGGCGATACCGCACTCGACATAGCAACGGCACGGAACGCGGGAGCCCGAGCGGTTGGAGTGCTGACAGGACCACACTCACTCGATTCTTTGCAACTTGCCAAGCCGGATGCCGTGATCGCGTCGATTGCGCAGCTTTCCGTATGGCTCGAGTCACAATGATCGGCACTGGCTCGTGCCGACAATTAGATATCGAGCGTCGCTGAATTAGGCTGGCTTACGAAAGGCGAGCCTGCAAAACACGCCAAAATGATCAGACACAAAATCGAGGCCGTTGTTACCATCAAAAACAACGGAGCACTCCTTTGGCACTAAATCGCGATCAGCAAAAATGTAGTCGATCCTTTCGTCTACGGTCCAAGATGGATCAACGTATGGGTTATGACACGCATATGTAAATCCCGGACAGCCAGGATGGCACTGGGCAAAGACATCCTGAAACTCCTCATCGCTGTCCAACACCGATTTTACAGCCGGTGAATCCGCGACATCATTGAAATCGCCACAAAGTATTTTCGCTATCCTTCTTCCGGCTGAACGGTGCTGCTCGATCGAGGCCAGCAGCATTTCTGCCTGTTTCTTCCTCTCCTGAATCATTTTTGGCGGATATGCGAGGTGAGTATTTGTCACCAACAAAGACCGGTTCTCGATCAACAATTCCGCCGATAAAATCCCCCGCGGCAAATCTTCTGGGAACTCAGGCAATGAGACGCGGGCCGATCGGACGACGGGAATTGAGCATACGATCGCCAAGCCGTCGTCTTCCACGACGTGCGCGTGGCCGCACATTTTTGCAATGATCTCAGACTGGCTCCGCCCGGATTTTGGATCGCGATCGACTTCCTGCAAGCAGACGATATCGGGACGCAACCGCTTCAGGCCCCGTTCAAGCGCGCCATAGCGCGTGTCGAGTGGTCCATTGATATTCCAGAAGTTAAGCGTCAAAACGCCGAAGCTCATCGTGTCGCCGCCGACCGAGGCATAACGAAGATAGCAGAAATACGCTTCTTGACGAGATGATGGAATGTCGCCTTCATTGCAAGTCCGAAAATGAAAAAGCTCGCGGGAGCAATGCCAAGCAAATGCCACGCGTCATTGTTGTCGCTACCGACGGCTCGCCGGGCGGAAATCGCGCAGTCGATACTGCCGCTAGGCTGGCGAAGGCTACTGGCTCCGATGTCGTAATCTTGACGGTTGGCGGAAATATTTCAGGGGCCGAACTAAGACGGCTTGCTGGTGTCGAAGGCGATGTCAGCGAAGTGTTGGAATCGCGGGCAAAGCAAATCCTTGACCGCGCCCGAAAGCGCCTACGCCGCCGTGGCGTTACTGCCGCCAAATTGCAATCCGCATGGGGTGATCCGGCACAAGTCATCATCGACACTGTCCGGCGCGAGAAGGCCGACATTCTTGTTATCGGCAGACGCGGTCGCGGTCGTTTGGCCGGCCTCCTGCTCGGCAGCGTCTCGCAAAAACTAACGAGCTTGGCGCCCTGCAACGTGATGGTAGTTCCTTAGCCATAGCGTTATCCTGCTGACTGCCAACGGGGCCGCAGCCCCGTAGGAGATGTACGTATGTATTCGCGCTCCCTTGTGTCCGCTAGAAATGCGCAGGCCTCGTCAAATCACTTCAATTCTCGACCAGAAGCCGCTGTTAAGCCGCTTCTGGCAATCGGCGTCGCAATTTTGGCGCGAGCAGAGAGCTTGGGCTGCGGGGCTCGCCCTGTTCCTTATTGCGGTGGTGCTTCTACAATTGCTTCTGCAAGTTTTGCTCAATCTGTGGAACCGCAACTTTTTCGATGCGCTCGAGCGCAAGGATGGCCACGCCCTTTGGATTCAAGCGCAATTGTTCCTCCCGCTTGCCGCCGCGAGCATTTTGCTCGCGGCCACATCGGTGTGGGGCCGCATGACCGCGCAGCGCAGCTGGCGGGAGGCTTTAACGCGGCACGTCGTCAAGACATGGCTCGACAAGGATCGGTTTCGCCATCTCAATCACTTGATCAAAGGCTCGGAGAACCCGGAGTACCGCATTGCAGTCGATGTCCGCATAGCGACTGACGCCCCCATAGACTTGGCGCTGGCTTTTTTTTCCTCGGTCTTGACCGCGATAGCATTCTTCAGCGTGCTATGGACTATTGGTGGCAGCATCGATATCGCCGTGTTTGGCTTGACCATTACGATCCCTGGCTATTTGGTGTTCGGCGTCATCATTTACTCAGGTGCGGTGTCAGCTCTCATGGCTATTTTTGGCCACCACCTCACTGGCGTCATCGAGCGCACGAACCAGACCGAGGCGGAATTCCGCGCCGCTGTCGACGCCTTTCGCGAAGAGAGCAAGCCCCTGGAAGGCAGGCCAAGCGATATCGATAAGCGACAAACATTGCAGCTCGAGCTGCAAGCGGTGCTGCTGTGGTGGCGCGAATTCTGTTGGCAGCTCGTCCGCACAACTCTTGTCTCACACGGAAATTTTCTCTTCGCCCCGGTGGTCGCCTGGTTCCTTTGCGTGCCAAAATATCTCAGTGGCGCAATGTCGCTGGGAGAGTTGACGCAATCCGCAGCCGCATTCGTTGTCGTGCAGGGCGCGTTCAATTGGCTGGTCGACAATTACCAGCGTTTGGCCGACTGGCGATCATCGGCATACCGCGTCGGGACTTTGCTGCTTGCGCTCGACGAACTCGAGGCGAAGGAGCGCTCGGACCGCCTGTCATCTCAACACAAATAGTCTCAACGGGCTCGATCTTCGCCTGGAGGCTGAGCTTGCAACGTCGGCGGCCGGCAAAGCTCAGGTGCCGTCGTTCATCAGCGCTGCCGCGCGGGCCGCGACCGCCAGGCGGAATGCATCGGCACGGTTGGCGCCATCGGCGGCCGCAGATCGGTGCCGACGACGACCCCTGCCTCCAATATGTCATGTCATATGTTCCGCGCTGTCTTGATTAGATCGCGGTACCACTCAAATGACGATTTCCGAATGCGCCGCTGGGTCGGATAGTCGATGTACGTCAATCCGAAGCGCACGTCATAACCCGAGTCCCATTCGAAATTGTCGAGCAACGACCAGATGAAATAGCCGCGAACATCAGCTCCGGCCAATGCTGCGGCGTTCACCGCACCGATATAGGCGCGCAGATAGGCAATACGGTCGTTATCGATCACTGAGCCGTCCTCATTCGGCTTGTCGTAGCCGCCCATGCCATTTTCGAGCACGTAGACTGGCAATGCATAGCGGTTGCTCACCTGCAGCAATGTATCCCGGAATGCGTCGGGCATGATTGGCCAACCGATAGGCGTAAGCGGAATATCCGTCGGTGTGTCGCCCAGACGGAAGCCGAGGACATCTTTCGCGGTCGCCTTCACGTATACGGGGCTGTAGTGGTTGAGACCGAACCAGTCCAGGGGCCGGACAATGCGAGCAAGGTCATCCGCTTGCATGTGCGGCTCGATGTGCGGCCGCATGAGTGCCGGATATTCGCCGAGACATTGCGGATCGGGAAAAGCCTTATTCCAATACAGGTCACAGCGTTCGGCGGCTGGCCCATCAGCGGGCGTTGACGGCAGACAAGGCTGACAATTGTGGATGCAACCAATCGAACTACGCGCCACTCGCGCGCGCAAGATGTCGACCGCCATCCCGTGGGCGAGATTGACGTGGTGGATGGCCCGGTGCAGTTCGTCAACACTGGAGGTGGCGCGTTTGCCGCCAAATCCGAGTCCAAACAAAGTGAAAATCGATGGCTCGTTGAAAGTGGCAAAACGCTTCACTCGGTCGCCATAACGCGCCGCCACCAGTGCGGCGTAATCAGCAAACCATCCAACACAGTCTCGGGTCGTCCAGCCACCGAGATCGTCGAGCGCCTGGGGAAGATCCCAGTGATAGAGGCAGAGCCATGGTTCGATGCCCGCGGCGAGAATTGCGTTGATCAGGCGGTCGTAGAATGCCAGGCCCGCCTCATTCGGTTTACCCCGCCCCAGCGGAAGAATACGGGGCCAGGCGACGGAAAAGCGATAGGCCTGAACACCGAGCCGTTGCATCAACCCAATGTCCTCCAGGTAACGATGATAGTGATCGCAGGCGACGTCGCCGGTATCGTGGTTACGGATTTCGCCTTTTTGGCAATAGGTGTCCCAAACACTGAGGCCGCGCTCGTCTTCGCGCGTCGCCCCCTCGATCTGAAAGCTCGAGGTTGATACGCCCCAGATGAAATCACGCCGCAACGCGGCAGTTACGGGATAATCGGGTCTAAGATCTCTGCCTGGAGCCGCGGAATGGCTGTCTTCATTGCGTGAAACCACGGAATCCTCCGCGCTGGTGCTTCATTGAGCCATGTCAACACACTGCTTCATGTTTCGATCAATCTTTTCTATTATTGTCTACCGAGCCCGCCATGTTAGCCCAAGTCCCGAGAACCCGATGGGGCGGTATCGCCGACGGCAATTTTTGGCCGAGCGGATACTTCAGGGTCACCAAACGCAACGGAATTTTCTGGCTCATCGATCCCGACGGGGGCCGCTTTCTTTCCAAGGGCGTCAATTCGGTGAGGTTCGATCAGGATCGGATTCAAAACAGCGATCGCATTCCTTACGCGCAAGCGTGCCAAAGGAAATATGGGAATCAGGACGCATGGCGCGCTGCTGCTGCCCGGCGACTTGGCCGCTGGGGGTATAACACGCTCGGTTCCTGGTCTGACGAAGCGGTGGCAAGAGCGGGCGGCGCGCAGCTCGCCCTAACGCCCAATCTTGATCTCGGCATGTCGTTCGCCTGGGCCGAGGACGATGCCGCGAGAGGTAGGCCCCGACAGGATTTTCCAGACGTGTTCGATGCCGATTTCGACCGCCATATCCGCCGCATGGCGCAGATGCTGTGCGGAACGCGGCGCGATGATCAAGCCATCGTCGGCTGGTTCATCGATAATGAATTGCGCTGGGGGCCGGATTGGCGCGGCGACGATGAATTGCTGACGATCTTTACTCTCCTGCCGCTCGGTAGCCCGGGCCGTGTCGCCGCTCTCAACTGGTTGCGGGACCGCCATCCCGATTTTCAGCAGTTCAATGCGACGTGGCGCACGCCCGCCGCATCCTGGGACGCATTCGCCTTGCTGACGCGCGCCGGGCCTCCCTACCGACGAAAGCCACCTTATCAGCGCAGCACCCGCGACGAGGACCACGCCAATCGTGTCGATCCCGGGCGTGCCGCATTCGCAGCCGACTGCGACGCATTCGCGGCGCTGGTAGCGGAGCGCTATTTCGCGCTGACATGTGCAGCGGTCAAAGCTGCTGATCCCCACCATCTCCTGCTCGGCTGCCGGTTCGCTTACGTTCCCCCGCCCGGCGTGATCGATGCTGCAGCGCGCCATGCCGACGTCATCTCGTTCAACTGTTATGACCTCGATGCGAGCGAAGTGATCGACGCCTATGCAGCCACCGGCAAGCCCTGTCTGATTGGCGAGTTCTCTTTTCGTGGTGCGGATTCCGGCCTGCCCAACACCAATGGCGCCGGGCCGCTGGTCGCAACTCAGAGCGAGCGCGCCACCTGCTTCCGGCGTTACGTGACTGCCGCTGTGCGCAAGCCAGCGCTCGTCGGTTATCACTGGTTCGAGCACGCGGACCAGCCGGCCGAGGGCCGCTTCGATGGCGAAAACTCCAATTTCGGAACGGTGACAATTGGCGATGACGTATACGAGGAGCTCACCCAGACGATGTCCGCGATCAATGCCGAGGATGAAGATCGCCACGCGGCTGCCGGGCGCGCCACTGCGTGAGCGGCAGAAGGAACGCGACCATGGTCAATCGTACCAAAATCGTCTTCCTCGGCGCGAGCAGTATGTCGTTTGGTCTGAGCATGTTGCGGGACATCTTCTCCAGCGGTGAATTGCGCGGTTCGACGCTCACACTTGTCGGCCGCAATCCGAAGACGCTCGCAAAAATGGCCGAGCTCGCCAAGTTGCTGAACAATAAGACAGGTGCCGGCTTGCTCATCGAGCAAACAACCGATCGCCGCGCCGCTTTCGACGGCGCCGAATTCGTCGTCAACGCCACTGCGATCGATCGCAACCGGCTTTGGAAGCTCGATTTCGACGTACCGCGCAAATACGGGATCCGGCACACGCTCGGCGAGAACGGCGGGCCGGGTGGGTTGTTCTTTACGTTGCGCACCTTGCCGCTGGTGTTCGATTTCGTGCGCGAGATGCAAGAGATTTGCCCAAAGGCGCTGTTCATCAATTTTTCAAATCCCGAAAGCCGCATCATCCTCGCGCTTGGCAAATACAGCCCGATCCGGGCGCTCGGCCTTTGCCACGGCATTTTCATGGGTCAAGGCGACGTCGCGCGCATCATGGGGCTGCCCTACGAGCAGGTCGACGTCTGGGGCGCGGGCATCAATCATTTCCAATGCCTCATGCAAATTCGCCATCGCGCAACTGGCGAGGACCTTTATCCTCTGCTGCGTACCAAGGAGGGGGATTACGACCCTTCGTTCGCTCCCCTGACCCGCCGGCTATTCCGGGCGTTCGGATACTGGATGACGTGCAGCGATGAGCATTTCGGCGAATATCTGGCTTATGGCTGGGAAGGCGGCGAAAACGGCTACGACTTCGCCGGTGACGAACGGGGACGAGCGGAATTCGGCAATGCGCTCGACCTTGTGCTCGCCGGCGCGCCGTTGCCACCCGATTGGCTCACGCCGTCGGGCGAGCGCGGTGCTGCGGCGATCGGCGGTATTATCCACAATAAAAAGCGCGTGCTGGAATCCGGTATCGTCTTCAATCGGGGCGTCGTTCCGAACCTGCCGCCGGACGCGGCCGTCGAGGTGCCGGTGATGGCAGACGCCGCGGGCATTCATCCCATTTCGCTTGGGCCCTTGCCAGATCCAATCGCCAAGCTCCTCAACATGCAAGTGAGCGTCCAGCAGCTCGCAGTCGAGGCCGCTGTCCATGCATCGAAGGAGATCGCCTTGCAAGCGCTGTTAATCGATCCCGTGGTGAACTCCGCATCGGCTGCGGTCAAACTGCTCGATGAATTGTGGGATGTGAACCGGCCCTATATTCGGACATGCATCTAAGGCAATCTTTGGCGTTGGGCCGCTGACGTCGATCCTCTTTCCTCCCGATCACCTTCGCACGCGTGCACATTCGATCGGCTATCGCCGTCGATACGTTGTGGTTTTTGGCGCCTGCGCGCCTGAAGCGATGAAGGCCTGCTCGACGCATTCACCCATGAATGCTTGACGATCCGTGTCGCCCGAAAGCGCAAGGCGATCGATGTGATCGACGTTCTGTCGGAAGAGGTGTTCGTGCCCGCATTCGCCGCGTGGCCGGCTGCGCTACCTGTTCCCTGGCTCAGGGACTATCAAGATATCAGGTTCGATGATAATCTGAATTTGAGCATGTTTTGGAGTTCGCACGTCACCAACATGATGGAGAGGAATTGGCCATGGCCAGCCCTGCATGGAGAGACGTAAGAATAAATCGGGACAAGAGATTGTCCAGCAAACGTCCGATTCCAGGCGGAATAAGCCTAGAAGATTTCACAACAATACAAAAATATCTGGCAGATATGTTTCAAGATATCGAAAAGGGCATTGGTCAAACCGGACTAGCGAAAGAGCTCCATATTCGGCTCAATGAAAGTGAGAAGCCTTGGCCACTTCCAATCTTTGTCGGCTGGTATGAGGCTGCGGGAGTAGACAATAAACGAATGCAGTTCAATCACCCTCATCCAGCCCTCTGGCGTTTCGGAGATGACGTCCTCTCTGAAGTCTACGCGGAAGCCATTAATTTTGCCGATGAAGAAGGAGACAAGGCATTTCAGTACCGGGATTGGAGCACTGAGATGGGAGAAAAGAGAGCCGGCGAAAGAGCTACCGACCCGAAGGCGGGAAACTTATACCAGACGTGCCTTGCATTTGTGATTGATAATGAGACGCCCCGTGTGGTTCCGCCCGGCAAGGGCGAACCCAGCACTTTTCGGCGCGCCGTTGGGACCTTGGTTTTGGGCTTTCAGAACAAGCCTGATGGTGACGTACTTAATATAGCTCACCAAATAATGCGGGAGTGGGCTCTGGAAAACGTCGCTAAAACAGATCCAAAACGGGGAGCACTCATTGCATGGCTGAAGAAAGAATTTGACCTTGGTGGCCCCCTACTAAGGGCAACTCCGAACACCCTCGACAATAGGTGGTTGCAACGTCGATAAAGCAGTTCGATCGAATATTCGGGCATCAAGAAGCGATTGCTTGGGCGACGTGAGAAATCGTCGTCGTCCTTGCAATGTCGCACACCGGAATTTTCAGTCCGGAAGTATCCTGTCCTGATAGGGCCTACCGCATCCGCGGCAAACATCCCCTGAGCTTGGTCGCAACCATTCTAGTCTTTCAAGCCTAGAATAGTGTGCGCCTTGATGGGTTCCGGAAAACCCCTCAGCGTCAAGCTGCCCGCAAACTCACTATGCACGACGCCCTCGAGCAATCCCAGCGCGACTCGCCGGGAAACCAGTATTTGGTTATGATTGGCTTCATCGCAAAGGCGAAAAGCAAGGTTCGTGACCGTGCCGATAGCACCATAGTCTATGCGCCCTTCATAGCCGATGCTGCCCAGAGTGGCGTAACCGTGGGCGATGCCGGCACCGAAGCCAAGATCATAACCTAGGCGACCCCATTCTCGCGACAAATCCTGCACCCGTTCGCGCATTGCGAAGGCCATCCGAACCGCGCGTTCAGCCGGGTTTGCCACCTCGACCAGATCATTGAAAAAGACCATCATCCCTTCGCCAGTGAAGCGCTCGAGGGTCCCGCCGTATTCGAGGATCAGCCTGCCCATCTCGGAATGGTATTGCCCAAGCACCCTCGTCACTTCCTCGGGCTCGGAAAATGCGGCAAACGCTGTGAAGCCTTTTAAGCCCACGAACGCCACCGTTATCTCTCGGCGGTGGGCTTTCAGAGGATCGTTAGGACCGCCGACCAAAATCCTCTCGGCAAGGTGAGGGGAAAAGAAGCGCTTGAGCCTTTCCAACCCCTCAACCCGTGCCAATTGCTCGTGCACGCGCTGTTCCAGTTCGGCAGCTCGCGCTTGGAGGCCATCGAGGAGTTGAGCATTTGCCAGCCCTGCTCCAAGTTGGGAGCAAAAATCAGAAATAAGACCCAGTTCAATCCCGGAGAAATGATGTAACCGCCTACTACCAAGTGCGATAAATCCATGAACATTTTCTTTGGAGACGATGGGAACCATGGCCAAGGACACGAGCCCTTCTCGCTCCAGGGTACGCGCCTTGAATTCCGGATCTTTGCGGACGTCAGCGGTGATGTGGGGCTGTTGTGTTTTGAAAACCGTTTTGCCGACAATGGCCTCAGACGAGTCCAGGGGAAAAGCGGTGGTCAAGAACTCTGGCGACGACAAGCCTTTGGCGGCACTGACAATCAGATTTTTACGTTCTCTGTCCAGGGTGCGAACATAGCCCACATCAAGTCCAAGGATCTCCATGGACTTGTTCAGGGTGGCGGTGAGGATCTTTTCAGCCTCAAAAGTCTTTGCTGCGGTTTGCGAGATTTCGAGCAACGCAGAAAGCGCGCGGTTCCGGCTCCGCAGCTTTTCGACTTCAGTCTCGTCAGAGCGTTCATCGTCCGGACCGACGACCGAAGAATTCGGCGGCAGTGCCTCTCCAAGATGGAGGCCGTCAAGAACGAACCGACGAACCTTGAGCATCGCGACCCTACCCCTGGAGGTCACAAGGTCTAAAAACAGGAATTGAATCGTAGGCCTAATTTGCTGCAATGTACAAGATCACCTATCATATTGATTTTCATGATTAATTGCAGGCGTATCGCGAAGATTGATGGGCCGGATATCGGCAAGAAGCTGGCCCCCGAATTCGGACGGGGGTGTGATGGCCTGCACTCTGTTTGGATGCACCGCCTGAGCTGATCCCGGCCGCCGCTCGAACGCCATCGGGTTCATATAACCGGTCGCCGAGTGGCTCCGCTTGGGATCATAGAACCGCTCGATGAATCGAACGCGTCAACTCTCTGGCATTTTTGCGCGCTGTCCGTTCGGTCTTGAGCGAGGAAAAGAAGCTCTCCATCGCGGCATCGTCCGAGACGTTGCCGAGCGGCTCATCGAGCAGACGACGCCGTTGTCGGGCATCAACCGCCGGAACCGTTCGCACGCTCAGTTACTTGCATTGACGGTTAAGCTGCGCACGTTGAATGCTTGAACAGGGCGGCGGAACCCCTTGAGTTCGAGGTCGCCTAATCTCTCCAGCTCGGCCAGCGCTTGAACCTGTGCGCACACTTTGGCGTCGACCAAAATTTGACCGTCGAGTGCCTTATCGCAAAGGCGAGATGCAAGATTTGCGACCGTCCCCGTCACCGAATACTGAAATCGCCCTCTAAACCCGATGCATCCGAGAGTAGCGTAGCCATGGGCGATGCCGACTCCAAATCCGAGGTCATGGCCATACCTGTCCCATTTCGCAATCAGTCGCGCGACCTCGGTGCGCATCTCCACGGCCATCCGTACCGCTGTTCCCGATGGGTCGTCACAAGGAAGCGGATCGTTAAACAGGACCAGAAGACCGTCACCGGTAAAGCGTTCTACAGTGCCCTCGAACTTGTCGACCAGAACGCCAAGCGTGTCGTGATACTCTCGCAAAACCGAGATGACCTCTTCTGGCTCAGCCGCTTCGGCAAAGGACGTGAAGCCACGTAGGTCACAAAAAACGACGGAAATCTCACGACGGTGACTCTCCAGCAAGCTTCCATCGCCGGAGGACACCAGCTTAGCCACTTGCGGCGGGAGAAATCTTTTCAAACGTCCGATGCGCTCAAGTTCGACAAGCTGTTCTTCCACGCGCTGCGTCAAAGTCTGGTTCAAATTTGCCAGCGCGGCTGCTTGCGCCCGAACCTGATCATGCAACGACTTGATGCGCAGAGCCGATCGTACACGCGCCATGAGCGCTGCCTGATCGATCGGCTTCGTCAGATACTCGTCTGCACCAGCATCCAAGCCAGCCACCACATCGTCAGTATCGGCCTTCGCGGTCACCAGAATGACCGGTACGAACTCGGATATGGTGCTGCCCTTGAGCCGACGGCAGACCTCGAGGCCATCCAGCTTAGGCGTCATAACGTCTAGAATAATCAAATCGGGGGCTTGCTGCCCGACTGCTGCCAGTGCTTCTTCACCGTCGGCGGCTTGCAAAGTCGCGTACCCATGTGCCCCGAGCCTCGTCGCCATGATGTCTCGACTTATGTCATTGTCATCGACAACGAGGATGCGCGGTGGATGGTTCATGAAGAGCCTCGTACACTAGGCTAGTCACGGATCATAGCTAGGAGTGCGCGCGGGCTATATCGTTTACTGACGTAGGCGTCACAACCGGCGGCGCGCGCCATGGCGGCCCAACCTCGGGTCCGCCTTAGGTCGGCGCGTTGCCTCGTAACCGTCGACCAACGACAATTGAATGTCCATTAGGATCAGGTTCGGGCGTTCTCTAGCCGCCCCTCATGCAGGTGGGCGGGTGGGCTGCCGGACTGAAGGACGACATGAAGCGATCCATCCACTGCCACTGCGGTGCAGGCGCGCATTCGTCTGGCTGACAGCGAGCGGCATATTCATGAGGGCCGACGCGGACCTGGCTTGACCAGCAAACGGAATTTTGAGGCCAGAGACAAAGCCGCCAACACGGCGGAGCCGACATACGCCTTCCTCAGCAGAGACAACCAGCGCCGCGACAATGCCCGCGAATGGCGGGCTTTTCCTGCCGCGTCAGGAAATATCTGGTTGCGCGAGAATGCGTGGTGGGCCCGGGAGGATTCGAACCTCCAACCAGACCGTTATGAGCGGTCGGCTCTAACCGTTGAGCTACGGGCCCGTCGGGTGCCAAAAACGCGGGCGCCACGGGACCCTCCTACAATGCCGGACCCGATGCGGCAATCGTGCGGGAGCCGAGGGACCGCGTCCCGGACCAAGGGCCGGCCCGGCGACGCGTTCCCGTGATGCGCCTGCTACAGGCGGAAGAGCCTCTGGGCGTTGCCGCTCAGGATCTTGGCTTTGTCCTCGTCGCACAGCGGCACGGTGTCCATCCACCGCACCGCCGGGGTGTTCGCGACGAACGGCCAATCGACCGCGAACAGGATACGGTCGATGCCGAGCTCCATCACGCAGCACAACAGCGCCGGGTTGGAGAAGTTGCCGCTGGTCGTGATGTAGAAGTGGCCGCAGAAGGCGTCGCGGAAGCTCAGCGTCTTCGCGCCCGGGCGCGCGAGCGCCTGGTCGATGCGCCACACCAGGAACGGCAGCGTTTCTCCGAGATGGCCGAGCACGATCTTGAGGCGCGGATAGGCGTCGAACACGCCGCTCAGCACCAAGCGGATTGCCTGGGTCGCGGTTTCGACCGTGTAGCCCCAGGCGGCGCGCACCACCATCGGGAAGTCCTTGGCGTAGTCCTTGTAGTAGGCGTCCATCACCACCGGCAGCGGCACCGACGGGTGCAGATAGATGGGAATGTCCAACGCCTGGGCGCGCTCGTAGATCGGCCAGAACCGCTTGTCGTCGAGAAATACCCCGTTGGCGAGCCCGTGGATCATCGCCCCCTTGAAGCCAAGCTTGGTGGTGCGCTCGAGCTCATCGGCGGCCGCCTTCGGATCGCTGGTTGGAAGCGCCGCGAAGGCCGCAAAGCGCTTCGGGTTTCCGGTGACGACGGCATGCAGCCGGTCATTGACGCGCCGCGTGAGGTCGACCGAATCGGCGCCGGAGAGCTTCTGCGCGGACGGCGCGCCGTGGGAGAGGATCTGCATGTCGATCCCGGCCTCGTCCATTTCCTTGATGCGCACCTCGCCGAGGTCGTAAAGGCGCTTGAGCATTTCCGGATCGCGCACGCCTTCCCCGCCAACGAATTGCGCGGCCAATTCCTTGTCCCAATAGTGCTCCTCCAGTGCGATCACCGGACATTTCAGCCGTGGCAGCATGACGCGCTTCCCCCCCTCGAATGTTTGGAGGAGCTTCCTAGCAACGGCGAAGGAGGCTGTCACGGCGGCGGGCGCCGTACCGTCCGGGTCTGCCGCCGTGCCATGCAAACCGCGTCGCGGACCAGGGGGCGCGGGAACGAAAGCGCGCAACGGTGGTTGACCATGCCGGATTGCGGCGGCCGGAGGTGGGCATGTTCAAATATGCGGTCGTCTTTCTCATCATCTCGCTGATCGCGGGCGCGTTCGGCCTGACGAACGTATCGCAGATCGCGAAACGTGTTTCGATGCTCCTGTTCGCGCTGTTCTTCCTCGCGTTCCTCGCGCTCATGGGATTTGCCTATCTGGTCAGCGAGGCAATCGACCGCCCAGCTCTCGCCCCGAGCCCAGCGGTCACCGCCTACGCATAAACCCCGCGTAAACGCACGGTCGAGCCCCGCGCGAGTTGCAACCCTGATGTGCCATAGGCGGCACTGGTTGGATCGCCGGGTGAGGGGTTACATCACCCCGTATCGGGTGGGGGGCGATTTGATGAGGGCGGCCATGGCCCATCTTGTGGACAAGCAGTTCGTCCAGCGCGCCAACACCGCAGTGCTGCTCAGCATCCTGTGGGGAGGACTTGCGGCCTGTGCCATCGGCGCAATGATCTATGATATCGCCTATTGGCTGAAGGCTTGGTGACCCCCTCCGCCAGGCGCGGTAGATTTTCTCCTTGCTCTAAAGCTCAGTCATCCAACCGATACTGTTAACGATTAAGGTGTGCGCCTGCAGGTCTCGTCCTGGGCGCCGATCAGGGCGTTCGCGTCTTTAGGCGGAATTTAGATAATGAAAACGCGTGGTTCATAAATTTCGCCGTTATTCGGAGCTTCGGACCAAGATTTCGCCTTGGCCGCGATTAACCAAATCCTCAAAGAACCGGGCGAGCGTGGCGCTTGCATGCCCAAGCGGATATATTGCGGCGCGCGTTCATGTTGGGATTTCCGGCGTAGGCGCAACAACGGCTATGGAGGTCTGACATGTCAATCGACTCGGGCGAAGCCAATCAGTTGCAGCGCGCACTTGCGCAATCGATCCGCGAGCATTGGGTCCTGTTCTTGATCGAGGGAATTGTCCTCGTCGTGCTCGGCCTCCTGGCCATCATCATCCCGCCGATTGCCACGATCGCGGTGACGATTTTCTTGGGCTGGCTGTTCCTCATCAGCGGGGTCGTCGGCTTGGTGACCACATTCTGGGCGCGGCACGCCCCCGGGTTCTGGTGGTCCCTGCTCTCGGCGGTGCTGGCGATTGCGGCCGGCATCGTGTTGCTGGCCTGGCCCATCAGCGGCGCGGTCTCGCTCACACTGCTGCTGATCGTCTTCTTCACCATCGAAGGCGTCCTCTCCATCATGTACGCGCTCGAGCACAAGAAGGAGCTTTCGGGTCGGTGGGGCTGGATGCTGACCAGCGGTATCATCGACCTCGTTCTCGCCGCCATCATCTTGGCCGGGCTACCCGGCACGGCGGCGTGGGCGCTTGGGTTGCTGGTGGGCATCAACATGCTGTTCGGCGGCACCGCCATGATCGCGATGGCCATGCACGCCCGCTCCACCGATGTGAGCACGCCGCCGGCGCCAAAGGCCGCCTAGCGCGCGCAGATACGAGCAACGTCGTCGGCCATACGCCCGCCCATAAGGGCGGGCGTATCAGCATTCGACCCTAATTGATAATTGACGCGCGCCCAGATTCGCCGAACACCGATGCCGGGATTCGCCGGTCAACCCGGCGCGATCGCCACCTCGACCAAGTTGTCGGAATACGATCCGGCCTGGCCGAAGGTGCAATGCTTGTCGGAACTGATCGAATTTACCGACGTGCCGCTGCGATTGAGGCTCGGCCAATAGCCCACATTGGCCATCACCAGGCCCGGCATGAGGTCCTCGCTCAACTCGGCCAGCCCTTCGAATGAGCCGCGATCGTTGAAGACGCGCACCACGCTCCCGCTTCGGATCGCGCGCGCGCGCGCGTCCGTGGGATGCATCAGCACCTTTTGTTCGCCCTGCCGGACTCGCTGACGCTCCTCGTTGCCGTATTGCGTATTCAAGAACGCATGGGGCTTGGGCGAGACGATGCTCAAGGGATAGCGCTTCGCCAGATCCGGATTGGATTCAAGCGATTCATAAGGTGGGATATAGTCCGGCAGCGGATCGATGGGCTCGCCCGGCTGCATGCCCTCGTACATCGATCGCCAGACCGGCACGACGAAATTGCCGTTCGCCGCCGCGCTCGACTTGAACTCGCATTTGCCCGACGGGGTCTTGAAGTTGCCCTCGGCATGCGGGGCACGCTTGTCCGGATCCCCGACATTGAGGCGCATGTAGCCCCTCTCCTTGAGCAGATCGAGCGTGATCCCCTGCAGCTGCGGCGAATCCCAATCATAAAAATCCAGGAGCATTTCGTCGTCGGTCATGTCCCAATAGGCGTCGTCGAAGCCCATGGTCTTGGCCAGCCGGCGGAACAGCTCGACATTGGGGATGCATTCGCCCGGCGCGGGGATCGCCGGCTGGTTGAGCATCATGTAGAGATGACCCCAGGTCACCATGAGGTCGTACTGCTCGCCCTGCATCGTCGCCGGCAGCAGAATGTCGGCGTAGCGTGCGGTATCGGTGACGAAGAGCTCGCTGACCACCGTGAACAGGTCCTCGCGCTGCAGCCCCTGCACGAGCTTGGCCTGCGCCGGCGCCTGCGACACCGGGTTCGAATTGTATACGAACAACGACTTGATCGGCGGGTCGAGCGCCATCTCGCCGCTCAGCGCGGAGCCGAGCTCGAGCTCGTTGATGACGCGCGTGCCCGGCTTGATGAAGTCCGGC
>DASSJW010000919.1:0-3221 GCA_035690995.1 Xanthobacteraceae bacterium | reverse complement strand
GAGATCAAAAACGCGAGGCCGCGTCGATCTGCCACAAATCCGCAACCGCGGCCGGCTGCGATTTGCCGATGCAAATCGGGCCGCCCACCGGAGGTGCGCGGCCCGATCAGTCTCGGTCGAATGAGGGGATAGACTTCAGTTTTGCGGCGACGGGCCTGAGTTCTGTCCGCCGGTGCGGCTGCGACGTTCGGCCATGAACTGGTCGAACTCCGCCTTGTCCTTCGCCATCCGCAGCCGCGCCAGGAAGTCGTGAAATTCCCGCTGCTCCTCTTCGAGGCGTTGCAGCGTGTCCTGGCGATATTCGTCAAACGCCCGGTTGCCGCTCGACCGTGACGGCTGCCACCACGTTCCGGCGTGACGCATCTGGTCCGCCGCGTCGTGCCAGCGGCTCACGCCGCGACCCTTCCAACATGACATTCGTCCGCTCCCGATGATGAAGGCCAAGGTGGCAAGACCGATTGGCCACCAGACCATGAAGCCCAGGATCATGAGTGCGATCCAGGCCGGTTTTCCCAACTCGTCAAGCCTTGCAACCACAGGCATAGGGGCCTCGTCTGTGAATGTTAAGCACATTTACATAACTAGACGCCGGGCTTCGGCTTGTCAAGCGCGCCTGGAAAGCAGACCGAGCTACCTGTTCGGGGGCACCGGCAGGCCCAGGCCGCGCAGATAGACCAGCACCGCGGCCTCCAGCAGGTCTTCGGGCGACATCGGAACCGGGCGCCGGGCGGCGTCGCCCCGTCCGAACAGCGAGGCGATGCCGTGCGCCATCGCCCAGATATGGAGCGCCATCATCAAGACCGGGGGACGATCCGGCGCAGGCATGGTCGCCACAAGCCGCTCGGTGGCCGTGCGCAGCACCGCGAAGGCGCGTTCGCCGGCATCGCGCAATTCGGGATTCGCCTCGGGCGGGATGCCGGCCTCGAACATCGCCGAATAATAGGCCGGCTCGTTCTTGGCGAATTGCAGATAGGCCCTGCCGACGCGGTCGAACGCGGTGAACACGTCCGGGCGTCCGCCATCCCATGCCGCCGTCAGCACGGCCTCGAAGTGATCGAAGCCGCGCCGCGCCACGTCCGCCAGCAACTCGTCGCGGTCGCGGAAATGCCGATAGGGTGCGGCCGGACTCACCCCGGCCCAGCGTGCCGCCTCGGCGAAGGTAAAGCCGGCCGGGCCCTTCTGCGCGATCAATTCCAGGGCGGCGCGGATCAGGGCTTCCTTGAGGTTGCCGTGGTGATAGCCGCGGGGACCCGAACGTCCGCCTTGCCTGGACCAGCTCATGTGAAGGCCATTTACATGACTCGAGCGGGGGCGTCGACATCGGCGTGCGCGTGTTCCCGGCGCCGGGCTCAGCTCCCGATCAGGTCGCGGCCGGCGCGCATGGCGGCGCGCAGCGGTTTGGGGATGGGCCGTGCCCGCCCGGCACAGACGAAAGCGACCCGCACATGCGCCTCGATCAGGAGCTCGTCGCCGCGGGTGATCCGCTGATGGAGCGTGATGGAAGCGCCCTTCACCTCTTCCGGCGCCGTCATCACCTGCAACACGTCATCCATGCGCGCGGGCTTGAGGAATTCGATCTGCATGGAGCGCACGACGAAGGCGAAGCCCGGCGCCTCCTGCTGCGCCTCCTCGAACAAAGTGCGGTGGCCGGCGCCGAGGAGCCGCAGATGGTTGGTGCGCCCGCGTTCCATGAAGCGCAGATAGTTGGCGTGATAGACGATGCCGGAAAAGTCGGTGTCCTCGTAATAGACGCGAACCGACATGAGGTGGCGCCCGTCGCGGATTTCGCCGTCGAGATCAGGGCGAGAAGAGCCGGTCACATCGATGCTCCGACCGAGAGGCTGAACAGGGTTTTTTAGGACGATCGACGAAACCGCCGTCACGCATCATCGTCGGCGCCGCCGAACAGGCCGAATTGCGCAGGATCGCGCGCGGGCTCGGCGAGGCCGAGGTGGCGGAAGGCCTGCGAGGTCAGCAGTCGTCCGCGCGGCGTGCGCTGGATGAAACCTTTTTGGATCAGGAACGGCTCGATGATCTCCTCGATGGCGTCGCGCGGCTCGGACAGCGCCGCGGCGATGGTTTCGATTCCGACCGGGCCGCCGCCGTAGTTCTCCGCAATATTGACGAGGTAGCGCCGATCCATGGCATCGAGGCCGGCGGCATCGACTTCGAGCTCGAGGAGGGCGCGGTCGGCGGCGGCGCGGTCGATCGTGGTCGCGCCGGCGACCAGCGCAAAGTCGCGCACCCGGCGCAACAACCGCCCGGCGATCCGCGGCGTGCCGCGGGCGCGGCGCGCGATCTCGTTGGCGCCGTCGGCGGTCATGCCGATGCCGAGGACGCGCGCGCCGCGATTGACGATCTCCTCGAGCTCGCGCTCGGAATAGAAATTGAGCCGCACCGGGATGCCGAAGCGGTCGCGCAGCGGATTGGTGAGCAGGCCCGCGCGCGTGGTGGCGCCCACCAGCGTGAACTTGGCGAGATCGATCTTGACCGAGCGCGCCGCCGGCCCCTCGCCGATGATGAGGTCGAGCTGGAAGTCCTCCATGGCGGGATAGAGAATCTCCTCCACCGCCGGGTTGAGCCGGTGAATTTCGTCGATGAAGAGCACGTCGCGCTCTTCGAGATTGGTGAGCAGCGCCGCGAGGTCGCCGGCCTTGGCGATCACCGGTCCGGACGTGGCGCGGAAATTCACCCCGAGCTCGCGCGCCACGATCTGCGCCAGCGTGGTCTTGCCGAGACCCGGCGGCCCGACGAACAGCACGTGATCGAGCGCCTCGCGCCGCGTCCGCGCCGCCTCGATGAACACCGCCAGGTTCGAACGGGCCTGCTGCTGGCCGATGAACTCGGCCAGCCGCTGCGGGCGCAGCGAGCTATCCGCGGCGTCTTCCTCGCGGCGTTCGGCCATCACCAGGCGGCGGGGGGAAGTGGTCACCGAATCGTCCTCACAGCGTGCGCTCCCGGCTGTACTTGTTCGGCAGCAACTCACCGATGGCGGCGATCGTGGGCCCGTTTGCGCCGGGCACGATGACACGGGCGTTGCGGTCGTAGTCCCAGATCAGCTCGCGGCAACTCCCGCACGGGGACACCACCACGATGGTCTGGTCCTTGTCGGCGGGCTCTGGATGGCGCACCGCCACGATGGTCTCGATCCCGGTCTCGCCGATCTCGGTCACCGCCTGCCCGAGCGCCACCGCCTCGGCACACACCGCCATGCGTCCCAG
>DASSJW010000918.1:0-17110 GCA_035690995.1 Xanthobacteraceae bacterium | reverse complement strand
TTGCCAAGAGCGACGACATAGGCGTCCGCATCGAGCGGACCTCGATTGGTAATGACCCCGGTCACGCGCTCGCCTTCGAGCCGCAAGCGCTGCACCGTCGTGTTGAATTTGAAGGTGACGCCGCGCCGGGACAGAAGCTCGGCGAGCGCCCCGGTGAACTTGTGGCAGTCTCCGGTCTCGTCATCGGGCAGATGCAGGCCGCCCGTCAGCTTGATGGTCGCGGCGCGCAGGGCAGGTTCGATTGCCATCGCCCCTTGGGCGTCGACGATGCGATGGGCAACACCGAATTCGGCCAGCACGCGCGCCGAGTTCCCGGCCGCGGCGAGTTCCTCTTCGGTGCGAAAGACCTGCAGCACACCCCCGCTGCCGTGGTCGAAGGCGATGCCGGTGTCCGCCCGCAGGTCCTTGAGACATGCTTTGCTGTAATGGGCGATGCGCTGCATGCGCGCCTTGTTGCGCGCGAAGCGTTCGGGCGTGCAGTTGCGCAGAAAGAGGAGGAGCCAGCGCCACTGATAGGGATCAAGCCGCGGGTGCAAGACAATGGGCGCGTGATCGCCGAACAGCCAGCGCGCCACCCTGGTCGGTATTCCCGGCGCCGCCCAAGGCCCGGCGAATCCCGGGCAGATGCCGCCGGCATTGGCGAAGCTCGTTTCCAGTGCCGGGCCGCTTTGGCGGTCGAGCACGACCACGTCATGACCGGCCTTGTCGAGATAATAAGCGCAGCTCGTTCCAATCACGCCCGCGCCCAGCACCATCACCCGCATGGCGCACTCTGCTCGAGTTCACTCGACCTTGATCTTGGCGTCCCTGATGATCTTCTCGTATTTCGCCATCTCGTCGCGGATGTAGGTTGCGAACTGTTCACCGCCTATCCCAATCGGATCGAATCCGAGCGTATTCAATCGCTGCTTGACGTCCGGAAGCGCGAGCACCTTGGCGATGTCCGCCTGCAGCTTGCTGGAGATGTCGGCCGGCAGGTTCTTCGGCCCCCACAATCCGTACCATGAGACAAAATGAAAGCCCTTCACCCCGGACTCCTCGACGGTCGGGATCTCCGGCGCCGCAGCCGCCCGCTTGAGACTGGTCAGTCCCAGCGCTTTGATCTTGCCGGCTTGTGCAAGCGGCAATGACGAGAGCATCGGGTCGGCGAGCAGATGGATCTGGCCGCTCATCAGGTCGGTCAGCGCCGGCGCCGTTCCCTTATAAGCCACGACGAGCGTGTCGAGGCCGGCATCGCTCTTCAGGAGTTCGATGGCTAGGTGGCTGGCCGAGCCGACGCTCGTCGTCCCGAACGTGTATTTCTGCGGATCCTTGCGAACGAGCGCGAACAGATCCTTGAGATTGTTCGCCGGCACGCTCGGCGTGGTGCTGACGATGAGCGGTCCGTCCGCGATCAGCGACACCGGCGTGAAGTCGTTCACGACGTCGTAGGGGACACTCTTGTAGAGAAACGGATTGATCACGTGCACCGAGGCCGACACCATCAACGTGTAGCCGTCGGGGGCGGCCTTGGCGACGGCGTTGGCGCCGACCGTTCCGGACGCCCCGCCGGCGCGATTCTCGACGATGAAATGCTGTCCGACCGTTTCGTTGAGCTTCTGCACCAGGATACGCGCAACCCCGTCGACCGATCCGCCCGCCGGAAAGGGAACGATCACGGTAACCGTGCGCGAAGGGTAGGTCTGGGCCGTCCCAGGTGTAGGAACGAGGCCTGCAAGTCCGATCGCGAGCGCGGACATGGTCACAAGTCGCATTGGGGAGATCCTTTCGAGCCGCTGTTCAGTATGTCCCTGGATAGCTTCCCCCGTCGATCAGCAGGTTTTGGCCGGTGATGAAACCGGCATGTTCGGAGCAGAGAAACGCGCAATAGGCTCCGAGCTCCGACGGCCGGCCGTAGCGTCTGGCTGGATTGCCTTCCGCGCGCGCACGCCAAAGCTCGTCGAAGCTCTTGCCGGTTGCGGCCAGCATCCCGTTGATGTGCGCCCGCTGTGCGTCGCTGTCGAAGATCCCCGGCAGCAGATTGTTGACGGTGACATTGCGGGCCACGGTCTGGCGCGCAAGCCCGGCGACGAAGCCGACGAGGCCGGAGCGCGCGCCATTCGACAGGCCGAGTTCGGGCTGCGGAATCTTCACGCTGCGCGAGACGATGTTGATGATGCGGCCGAAACCGCGCGTCATCATCCCGTCTACGGTAAGCCGCATCATCTCAATCGGCGCCAGCATCATCGCGTCCAGCGCAGCGATCCAATCGTCCCGCGACCAGTCGCGGAAATCGCCCGGCAGCGGACCGTCCGCGTTGTTGAGGAGGATATCCGGGGCCGGACAAGCGGCAAGTGCGGCAGAACGTCCTTTGCTGGTGGTGATGTCGCCGGCGACGGTTGTCACATTGACGCCAGTCGCTTCGGTGATTTCCGCGCCCGTCTGCTCGAGTACGTCGCGCTTGCGCGCGACGATGGTCAGTTCGACGCCTTCTCGGGCGAGCGCGAAGGCGCAAGCCTTCCCGAGACCTCTGCTCGCGCCACTCAGAAGGGCCTTTCGGCCGCGGATTCCGAGGTCCACTGATCAGCTACCCCAAGCGCGCGCCCGGACGCGGCGGCTCGCTCACGCGGCAACGGCCGAGATCGGAGCGACCTTGTAGCCGTACTGCTGGTCGAGTCCGAGCTCCTTTACGATCCGGATGCCTTTGGCGAGCGCCTCGCCGTCGAGGCCGCTCAAGGGCTTGCGCAAATCGCCGGCGGGCAGCCCGAGTGCCTTCATCAGCGATTTCACCGCCACCGGGTTGATCGCCGAATAGGTGAAGTGCAGGAGCGGCAGAAGCCTCAAATAGGTGGTCTTGAAATTCTCCGCGTCGACGTAACTGGTCCACGGCGTCGAGATGGTCGCGAGCTCGGCGGGTGCGATGTTGCCCGTCATATTGGCGGTGCCGTGGCCTCCAAGCGACATGGTCGGCACGACAAGACCGAGGTTCGGGCTGTCGCAGCACATCACCGACACGTTTGGTTTGCCGGCCAGCACCTGCGCGACCTGGCCAACGCGTGCGGTCGATTCCTTGTGCACGACGTAGTTCGGGTGTTTGAAGATGCGCAGGAGGTGCTCCCAATTCAGATCGCTCTTCACCCGCGGCGGGTTGTTGTAGATGCCGAGCGGCAGGTCGGTCGCATCAGCCACGTCGAGGAAGAATCGCTCGATGTCGCTTTCGGGTGCGCAGATATAGGCGGGCGCCGCCAGGATCGCGCCGTCGGCGCCGTTGTCCCGGGCAAAGCGGACATTCGCGATCGTCGCTTCGGTGTTGTTGCCGGTGCAGCCGAAGAAAATCGGCATGCGCCCGGTCTTCATCTTGGCAGTCTCAACAATGATCTGCTTTTTTTCCTCGGGCGAGAGCATCGAGGTCTCACCGGTCGAGCCCATGATCAGCACCGCGGACGTGCCCTGCTCCTCCTGAAACTTGAGCAAGGTCTGGAACGCGGCGAAATCCACTGAGCCGTCTCTGTTGAAGGGGGTGATGAGGGCGACGAACGAGCCCGTCAGCATCTTGATCGACATTCCGGTCTCCACTGCGAATTAACCCACAATACCATACCGCGAGCGACGCGTGTTGCCGTTCGACGCTTGGGTTGCATTGGGGTACTCATGTCCAAACCCGCCGCCGCGACCGGGTCCGAGGGTCGCCGATAGAACGACACTGGCCGCCGGCAGTCGATTGGTCTTTTGCCGGACCGCAAAATTGAACATGCTGCCATCCTTTGGTCGGAGGAAATTCATGCATGTCTTCCGAGGTCTCACAGCGATTGCGCTGGCCGCTACGCTTGTGGGTTGCGGCCAGGGCCAGCCAGGCCCCAAGGGCGATCCCGGCCCACCGGGCCCGCCGGGCGCGAAAGGCGATCCCGGTCCGCCCGGCCCGCCATTCGGCGTTCGGATGGCGCGATCGAATTGTGACGCGACCAACTGCACGGTGCAATGCAGCGAGGACGAGGTGCTCATCACGGCCTATTGCGGCGCCCGGCGCAATGCCGCCCTCATTCCCACCGAACGCTCCGCCACCTGCCGCAGCCCGGTGCCCGCCAACAGCCCGGTGGTCGCAATATGCATGAAGACTCCGCCGCCCTAGCCGCGCCTCCGTATGGCGCCCCGAAACAGGCTGGCGGGGACCCCCCATGATGCTGAAAAACCACACTCTTTCTAAATTGGGGGTCGCGCGCCATCGTAAACCGAAAAAGGACTGATTTCAGCGTTTCCTTAGGAGGACAAGGTTCGTCGGGTAGGAATGCGTCTCACCGTGCGTTCGAAGGGAGATGTCAGGGGGATGACATCTCATTCGTCTAGACCATAGGGGGGCTCAATGACTGCAATCTCGTTCGGACACTCGGCTCGCGGTAGTCGACCCAGGAGAACGGCCGTCACGGCCACAAGCAAGGATCGCCGACCTGCGGGAGAGCGTGGCAAATATTTGATTGTGCCGGCTCAGTTGCGTGACCGCTTCGAGCAAATCGGCAACTCATCGCAAGAATTTGCCGGTGGCTTCGTCGATTTCCTGTTGGGCCGGTGCGCACGTCACTCGCGATAGTGTCGCTCGCCGTTAAGGATTGATACCTGATATTTGCGGTTCGCCGACAGCGAACCGATCCCCGACTCGAGTCCACCGCAAGTACCCGCAGGTGGCTCCATCAGATCTCGCGGCACGAATGCTCGCGATGACGGCAGGCCGCTTTTTATGTTGCCGAGCTGACCGTCGGCACCCGCCTGATCCACGATTTATCGGTTCGCTCTGTACATCGCCAAGCGCAGGCAATCACCGGTCGAGTCGAGATAGCGGCGAGTGCCGATCCCTCCGCTAAGCCGCGGACAGGGCAAAGACCGGGCAGGGCGCGTGGCGGATCACGCGTTCCGTGGTGCTGCCGCGGAGTGCGTCCAGGACGCCGTGATGCCCCGCCGTCGGCATGCCGATGAGGTCTACATCGAGCTCGATGGCGGCTTCCAGGATCGCTTTCACGACGTTGCCCGATCGCAGGATAACGGGGGGCAGGGGATGGGAGTTCCTCGATTTGATGTGCAGCGGCGGCGCCTCATCGCCGACGTGCAAGATGTGCACGGTGGTCTTGCCGCCGGTCATCAGCGCGCAGAACCGGTGCACGGTCGCCAGCGCCCGGCCCGGCCGCGGAGAGAAATCGACCGGGATGAGCACCCGGCGGAGTTGGATATCGCCGTTGACCTGACCGACGAACCCGCGCGCTCCCGGCGCAATGAACAGCGTCGGAAGCGCCGAGCGGCGGAATACGGCTTCTGCCACCGATCCTTTGAGCCAATGATCCACGCCATCCCGGCCGTGAGTCGCGAGCACCACGAGATCGCTCGCATGCTGGCTCAGAAAGTCGACGATGGCCCGCGTCGGCTCCTGCAATGCAAGGCGGATGTTATCGACTTCGATTCCGAGCTTGTCGGCGACGACCGAGGGCGGATCGTCTTCTTCCGACAGACCCCACTGCACGAGCAGGCGTCGGGCTTGTGGGAACGCCAAGGCTTCGTGCGCGTCGTACTGCGAGACGTGAACGAGGTGCAATTTGCTTCTCGTTGCCAAGGCAATGCGCAAGGCATGGGCGAATGCCGCGGCACTCAGATCGGAAAAATCGGTGGGATGCACGATGGAGCGAATGGAGGAATTCATCGGAATGCGTCCGCCGCGGCCATCATGCGAGCTCGTGCATAATTTTGGCCAAGCTCGAAGTCAACAGTCGAGTTCCGGCGATGCCGGCGCGACGCCATCACGCAACGTCCTTCGCGTCATCGATTCTAACGCGGTGCGAACACTGAGGGAGCCACACCTTGAGGTGCGCGGCGACGTTGTTTGCCTTATATGCGTGTCCGGCCCAAGGCGTCGCAAGCGGCTCATGCCCACGTGGCGGCCGCAGAAGCGAGCCTTTCATTTCCTGCGCGAGACCCGAACCGGCCGCAATGGACCCGGAAATGCTCGTTCGGCCTCGATCGTCAGTCGCTTCTCGTGTCGGGCAAGAACGATCGCGACCAGAACGAGGACGGCGACCACCGCAACTCCTACCGCTATCCCGACAGGGGCTGCCAGCCTCTTGATCTCCGCGCCCACGAAATATGCGCCGAGTGTATCGATCCCGACCCAGACAACGGCCCCAGCCACGTTGGCAATCCAAAAGTCGCGCCACGGCATGTAGTTCGCGCCGGCAAGGAAGCCGACGACGCTGCGGAGCAAAGGCACGAAGCGGGCAGCGAAAACGACCTTGCTGCCATGGCGCATGAAGAGATATTGGCCGATCTTGATCCGCGACTCGCTCAAATGAAGATAGGGGCCGTAACGCAGCAACAGCCGGTATCCATACTCGCGCCCCACCCAAAATGCGATGAAATTTCCGATCGTGCCCCCGAGGACACCCGCGATCAGGACCGACCAGATACTCAGCTCCTGCGTCGATCCCGCATAGAGAGCTGCTGCGATGAGAACGGTCTCTCCCGGCAGCGGAAGGCCAAGGCATTCCAACGCTATGATCGCGGCGACCAGCCAGCTGCCGTAAATCGAGATCAGGGGATCGAGATGATGGATCAATTTGGCATACTCGAAGTGTTCATCAATTGAAGCCCTCTAACCCAAATTCGACCCGCCGCTGCTATCACTCTCGGGTCTTACGGCCATCGCGCTCAGACAGCGCGATGGCATCAATCGTACTCAATCTCTGACCTCGACGACGCGTGCGCGGCTGGCGGCGGCAGGCCTGATCGTTGCGCTCTGTAAGCCACCCCGGAGCTTATGCAACCCGGTCTCGTCTGGGTATCCGCGCCTGTTGATGACCGGTTCCAGCTCCTTTTCGTCGAAGGCCTCGCCGTCCGCCCGGCCTTGTTATGACCAGGAACAATTTGCCGGAACGGGAATTCCTCTGGGGCGACATTGCTTGCCTGTGGCAGGGCGGCATGGCTCAATGTCGTTGGGAGTTGGCCTTGGCAGGTATGACACCAGACGACCTGGCATCGCTGCAAAGGGCCGTTCAATCGCTTGAACACCCCGGACTTGCCGCACGTCTCACCAATATGGTCGGCAAGCCGATCGAGCTCATCGGGTATGCGCTGCCCGCGTCTGCTTCGGACGCGATCTCGGCAGCCACGTCAAAGGCGCTCGAGGTCGCCCTCAATGTGGCGCTGGGGACCATTCACCGGGCCCCTCACGCGGGATCGCGGCTCTTTCACAAGGCCCTGGCCACGGCATCCGGCGCCGCGGGAGGCGCCTTCGGGTTGGTCTCGCTCCCCATCGAGCTTCCGGTGTCGACCATCATCATGCTGAGGTCGATCGCGGAGATTGCACGAAGCGAGGGCGAAAACCTCGCCGATTCCGAAACGGCGCTCGCATGCGTGCAAGTCTTTGCATTGGGCGGGCGGCCTGGCTCGGCCGATGCTTCCGAAAGTGGATATTTTGCCGTACGCGGCATCCTTGCAAAGAGCGTGACGCAAGCCGCGCGGTTCATCGCAGAGCGCGGCGTGATCGAGGAAGGCGGGCCGCTCTTGGTCCGCTTCATCGCACAGGTGGCCTCTCGCTTCGGAGTGGTGGTGACGCAGAAGGTCGCCGCCCAGGCCATTCCAGTCGTCGGTGCGCTCGGGGGTGCCGCCGTGAACTACGCGTTTATCGAGCATTTCCAGGACGTGGCGCGAGGTCACTTTACGGTTCGCCGCCTCGAACGAATCTATGGCGAGGACCTCGTGCGGGCCGAGTACGAGCGGCTCGCCCGGCAACCCTGAAGCCCGACTGTCCGCGGGCGCTCAGCCTCCTGGGATCTTTCGCTGTTGCCCCGCCGGCACGCCACATCCTATCTTTGCATCGGGCTCATTGGGGCGCATGGACATGCGCTCCTTCCGGGGTACGCGAGAAGGCGAGGACAATGCAGCGAAGGACGTTCTTGACGTTGTCCGCGGCGGCGGCGGCCAGCGCGGCCCTTCCGTTGCGGGCGCAGGCCACGGTGCCCAAGCCCTACAGCTGGGATGCCTCGCCGCCGATGAACGATACCGGGGCGTTCGTGCGGTGGATGCAGGAGCACCGCGGCGAGGATCCGAGATATCTGCGCGCGCGCTTCGAGCGCTTTCAGAATATGGTCGGTCATGTCGACCTTTGGGAAGCGCGCAACAAGCGCGCGTTTCTGATGACGCCGCGCGAAGAGTTCTGCCGGCCCTCCGACCGCGCTGTGATCTACGACGTCAACTACCACGATATCGGTTACGGAGTGACCATCACCGGGCCGCGCGTAGTCGGCCGGATGACAAGCTCGATCGACGTCAAGATGGGCGAGAAGGTGCTCGAAATCGGCACCGGGTCCGGCTATCAGTCCGCCTATCTGTCGAACCTGACCGACAAAGTGTGGACGATCGAGATCATCAAGCCGTTGGCCGAGCGCACGCGCGGCGTCTACGACGCCCTCATCCAGCGCGGCTACACCGAATTCAAGGCCATCAACTCCAAATACGCGGACGGCTATTACGGCTGGGAGCAGGAGGCGCCGTTCGACAAGATCATCGTCACCTGCGGCATCGACCACATTCCCCCGCCGTTGTTGCAGCAGCTCAAGCCCGACGGGATCATGGTGATCCCGGTGGGGCCCCCGGGCGCGCAACGCATCCTCAAAGTCGTCAAGGAGGCTGCCGCGAGCGGCCAGATCGCGGTCAGGCGCTCAGATATCTACAACGGCAGGCCGGTGCCTTTCGTGCCTTTTACCAAGCTGGACGGCGACGCCATCAAGGGGACGCATTAGTCCCGCGACCCGGCAGCGAGGGGCGCCCAAACGAGGGCGCGCCTCAATCGCATATCGCCCTATTTGACGACGCCACAGGCGATGCGATCGCCGGCATTGCCGGCCGGATCGGTCGTGTAGTCGTCCTTGCCGGCATGGACAACCACCGCGGTTCCGCCTTCCTGGAATACGGAGTTGGGCTTGCCTTTTTCCAAGGTGATGTCCGGGTTCACGATTCTGAGCGCAACGTTTCCGCTTGCCGGAACAGTAATATTGTCCATGTCGCCGGCGTGATGGCCTTCCGGGTTGAGCTTGCCGTGCTTCTTTTGTGCGGGATTGAAGTGCGGTCCGGCCGACGTGAAGGGCGGCTCGCATTTCCCCACCGAGTGCACGTGCAATGCATGCTCGCCGGGCGGCAGGCCTTTGAGCGAACCGGTGATGCGGACGCCCGTGCGGGTTTGCGTCAACGTGACGGTGCCGACATCTTTGCCATCAGCCGATTTGACATCTGCGGTCGCGGGAGCCGTTGCCGCGGCGGATTTCTTGGCGGCGGCCGTGTCCTTGGCGCGCTGCGCCATCTTGATGGGTGCGAGGTCCGAACGCGGCTGCGTGCTGCTCTCGATTGTGGATTTTTCTGAGAGCTGCCGCGATGGCAACTCATTCGCCACAGCCGATGTGGCCGCCAGCAGCAAAACCGGCGCGGCGATGGCTATGAGATGGGACATGATTGCGACCTCCTGTTGCAAACGAAGCCTGCAAGATAGCAGCCTGGCGGGGTGCGCACAAAGCTACTTCCAATGAACAGCTTGGTGCCCATCACGCCGAGGGCAGGTGCGGTTCCAAACGGGGAGCGACCGAATGCGCCTTTGCGGGCTATGCCCATGAGAGTATGGAACTCGCACTCCGGAGGTCATTTCCGCCGGCGAGTAGTTTGCCGCGACCTGAAGGCTTACCTTGAGATGGTTGCGGCTGGAATACCGGGCGGCGGGCACGCAGCACGATTTGCGCGCGAGACTTGATCAGCCAGCGATAGTATCCTCGCATCAGTAGAGGAGCGATACATGACCAAGATCACCTATGAGGTCGTCGAGCACGACGGTGGTTGGGCCTACCGGGTCGGCGACGTGTTTTCCGAGGCCTTTCCGTCCCACGATCTCGCCCGCAAAGCGGCGGAACGCGCGGCGAAGGAACAAGTCGTCCCGGGAGACACGACCGACATCTCGTATGAGGACAAGGAGGGGCACTGGCACGACGAAGTTTCGCGCGGCGATGATCGACCCGAGACCGACGTCGAGGGCTGAGCGGGCTTGGGCTGGGTCCCTTTGAGTTCGGGCAAGTCAGGGATTGCGCCGCGAGAACCAAACGGCATCCGCGCGATGTGCGCCGCTGCTCGCCAAACGAGCTGAACATGCAGGACCAAGCCTGAAGACGATGGACCGCGATCGCGATAGCGCGCCGCCGCTTCAACTGCTGGATCCGGCCTCGCCGGTCGCTTCTTCGCTCTAGCCGGCCGCGGCCAATTGCGGTGGCGCGAACGCGCGAACGGCAGGCGCCGCCGCGTCCCAGCGCTCGATCTCCACCAGCGCGGTGAGCGCGCTCGTCCCTTGCGCAAGCGGCGAGGTGCCGATGTCCAGCGTCAGCACGTTGGGATTGCCATGCCGCTCGGGTGCTCCCGCCGCATCGGCCGGATCGAACCACGCGCCCGTCGCCATGACCACGACGCCCGGCATGACGTCCGCATCAATGATCGCGCCAGCGAGACAGGCGCCGCGCGCGTTGAACAGGCGCACGACGTCGCCGTCGCCGATGCCGCGTCCGGTGGCATCCTGCGGGTTGATGCGGACCGGCTCGCGCCCCTTGACCTTCTGGCCGCGCGACACCGGTCCTGGATCCATCTGGCTGTGCAGACGGCTGGCCGGCTGGTGCGTCACCAGGTGCATTGGCCAGCGTTGCGCGCTGGCGCTTCCCAGCCACTCCGCCGGCGGCAGCCAGGCCGGATGCGGCGGGCAGTCGGCATAGTCGAAGCCGGCGACGGCGTCGGAGACGATCTCGATCCGTCCGGACGGCGTCTTGAGCGGATGGCGCTCGGGATCGCGGCGGAAATCTTCGAACAGCACGTAATCGCGCTCGGGCGGCGGCAGCTCGACGAAACCCTCGGCCCAGAATTGCTGGAAGCCGGGGAGGGCGACGCCTTTGGCCGTCGCGCTCGCGCGCACCTGGTCGTAGACCCATTGGCACCAGCCCATTTCGTCGCGGTCGTTGGTGAAAGAGGTCTCATAGCCGAGGCGTCGCGCAAGGGCGCGGAAAATGTCGAAGTCGTTCCTGGCGTCGCCGATCGGATCGATCGCGCGGTGCATGGCGAGAATGAAGGGATCGCGCGACGAGCCGCCGACATCGTTGCGCTCGAGCGTTGTGGTCGCCGGCAGCACGATGTCGGCGTGGCGCGCGGTCGGCGTCCACCAGCTCTCGTGGACGATGACCGTTTCCGGCTTCTGCCAGGCGCGCTGCAGCCGGTTCAGATCCTGGTGGTGGTGGAACGGATTTCCGCCCGCCCAATAGACCAGCCGAATATCGGGATAATTGTAGCGGCGGCCGTTGAATTCGTAGCTCTCGCCGGGATGGAGCAACGCGTCGGCGAGACGCGCGACCGGGATCATGGAGCGCGCCGGGTTGAGCGGCAGCGGGACCTCAGGCCCCGCCACATCGACACGCGGCGTGCCAATGCCATTGCTCGAGCCGTGGCCGAACGCGAAGCCGCCACCGGGGAGGCCTATTCCGCCCAGCATTGCCGCCAGCACGATCGCCGCCCAGTACGGCTGCTCGCCGTGGTGTGCGCGTTGCAGCGACCACGCGCAGGTGATCATGCTGCGCGTTGCGGCTGCGCGCCGCGCGAGTTCGCGGACGGTATCGGCGGCAACGCCGGTGATTGCCTCAGCCCACTGCGCATCCTTCGGGACATTGTCGTCGAGACCCAGGACGTAGCGGCGGAATGCTTCGAAGCCGGTGCAGTAGCGCTCGACGAATGGCGCGTCGTAGCGCTTCTCGCTGAGCAGGGTGTGAGCGATCGCCAGCATCAGTGCGGTATCGGTATTCGGCCGGATCGGAATCCATTGCGCGCCCAGAAAGTCGGGCGCATCGGACTTGAGCGGGCTGACGGAGACGAATTCGATGCCGGCGTCCTTTGCGCGCCGCAGCCATGTCTCCATGCTGTGGGTGCCGGCACCGCCGGAGGTCACCTGGCCGTTCTTGGTGGCAAGACCGCCGAACGCGAGGATTAGCCGGGTGTGCTTGACGATCGACGACCAGTCCGTGATCTGGCCGACAGCCGGCTGGAATGTGCCGATCACGCGCGGCAGGATATATTGCGCGGCGCCGAAGCTGTAATTGCCGACCTGGTCGACGCAGCCGCCGCCGAGGAACAGGAACCGCCGCACCAGGCTGCGCGCATGGTGGACGCGGCCGGCCGACGACCACCCATAGGAGCCGCCGAGGATCGCGGTATGGCCGAATCGCTCGCGCACGCGTGCAAGTTCGGCGGCGACCGCGTCCAACGCCTCGTCCCAGGACACTTCGTGAAACCGGTCGCTGCCGGTGCGCTCCTTGCCCTCACGCCATCCCTCGCGGATGGCGGGCCGGGCGATGCGCAGCGGCGAGTGGACCATTTCCGGGATGGCCGCGATCATGTTCGAGGGCGCGGGGTCGCGTGCGAAGGGCTCGCAGCCGATCACGCGGCCGTTCTCCACGAGCGCGGTGAAAGCGCCCCAATGGGCCAGCGACGGAAAGCGCGCGACGGTCATGATGCTCGGGCCTGTGGCGGCTGCGCGGGAGCGCGAAGAGGGGTCGTTGATGGCGTCGCAGAATGAGCCTTTTGCGAGCAAGACTCAACCGAGCGGTTGGCGGAACGGCGGATGTTCCCGATTTGCAAGCGGACGGCGGGGCAAGCGGGCCGATATAGGTCGCGAGCTAGGCCGTGCACCCACAAAATCCGGCCCAATGTCCGCTTCAGTCCGAAGCGACCGAATTGCCCGCGCGGCAGCGAAATGACGCGATGTGCTAGCAAGCGACATGGCAGCATGGTCGGAGCGCGATACTGACTCCCGCATGAACGGCTGATGTCGCAAATTGATTGCGACGAAGACGCTTCGGCCAAGACGAGGCTTTTTGAACCGCAATCATGAGCAACTCCCGGCGACGCGTTCGCCATCGGGAGTGCCAAGACGATCCAGCAATCTCACAACAAGCATTGCGGCAGAGTGTACGCTTTGCCTGGACCGGAAGCCGGTGCGGTACGCGGCAGTAGGCGGTCCGAACCAGGTGGTTAGCGCGTCAGGAAGGCCCAGGGAGTGGCGGTCTCCCACCCAGGCGACATGTCCATCGGGCCGGATCAACACGGCAGTAGGAGCGGTGACCGCGCCAAGTGTCGGAAGTTCCCACACGCCGTCGTATTTGGCGTCGATCAGCTCGACCCGATCCGCCCACGGAGTGATGTCGAAGCCGCCTGGCTCACCGAGGTTGAGCAGCACCGGCCGGGCATCGTGGAGCAGGGTGAATACCCGCAGCAGGCCGTTGTCGGTGACCAGGTCGAGATCGGGCATGCGGCGTCCGAGCAGCGGATGTCCCTCGCCGAGATCGTAATGAATGTCCAGACCGGACATCATCGCGGCGAATCGTCTGCGCGGCTCGTCCATGCCGAGGAACTCGGACATTGTTTCGCGGAGTGCCTTCGTGCGGTCGTCTGCGCGGCGAAGCGCGATCGCTGCCATCGTGTTGCGCAACACGCGGGCAGCGACCGGATGGCGCTCGGCGTGGTAGGTATCCAGGAGGCGGTCTGGCGATGTCTGGTGGACCACCTGGGCCAGCTTCCATCCCAGATTCACCGCATCCTGCACACCGGTCTGGAGGCCCTGTCCACCGTCCGGGGGATGCACGTGTGCGGCGTCGCCGGCCAGCAGAACCCGTCCCTTGCGGTAGGCCGCGGCCTGCCGAGTCATATCGGTGAACCTGGAGATCCAGGTGGGACTGTGGATCCCGTAATCGGTCCCGTATACGGCGATGAGCGCCTCGCTGAGATCGCGCAGGGTGGGTTCGGTCGTGGGCCCGACGTGCTGTTCGGTCACTAAGACCCGGACCAGCCCCCCATCTCCCAACCTGCTGAGGGAGTGGATGCCGAGGGCGTCGCGGCGGATGCCAGTTTCCGGCTCCTGCGCCATCTCGACCTCGGCGATCAGGTTGCTGGTCGTCGGGTCCGACCCGGGGAACTCGATGCCGGCTGCCTTACGGATCAGACTGCGTCCTCCGTCGCACCCGACGAGATATTTCGTCCGCAGCGACTGGCCATCGCCCAGCTCGACGTCAACGCCGGTGTCGTTCTGCGCGAAACCGGTCACTTCACGTCCGCGATAGATCGGCACCGCCAGCTCGTCGACCCAGCCGGCGAGGATGCGCTCGATGTGGTTCTGCCACAGCCCGAGCCCATAATGGTGCCGAGTGGGAAAATCGCTGATGTCCAAAGGGAACCCGGCGAACTGTGCGACCTGGGCCGTCTGCCCCTGCGAGAGGAACCGATCGGCGATTCCGCGCTGATCGAGAACCTCGATGGTGCGTGAATGCAGACCGCCGGCGCGCGAGCCGGCGAGGTCCTGGCTGGCGCGCCGTTCGACAATGGCAACGTCGACGCCCGCCAATGCCAACTCGCCCGCCAACATCAGGCCGGTCGGGCCCGCGCCCACGATCAAGACATCGGCATCCGGCATGGTCATCAAACCGCTCCCGTCGTTCGCGATCCGGTTTCAGCCAGCCCGCGTCCCCACCGAAGAGATGAGCACGCGCATGTTTCTGCTGAGGTCTCATAAAGCTACGCAAATCGGGGCTCTGCAATTCTTGAACTTCTTTACTTCGGCCCCATATCCAAATTGGATAGATTGCACATCCATTCAGTATCGCGTTCCTGGCTTTATGGGATTCCGGAACGTCCGGCACCTGGAGCGCTGTGCCGCGCCCGCAACCTGGTTGAGCGGTTCTTCAACAAGCTCAAATAGTGTCGTCGGGTCGCAACGCGCTATGACAAACTCGCCGCCAACTGCCTGGCGTTCATCCAGCTTGCGTCGATCACGCTATGGCTGCGCGTTAATGAGGCCACGTCCTCAAACGTCCCCCGGCCGCGCTGCTCCGCGACATGATTCGCAAGTGGCCGCAGCGGCGGTCAGGCCACTGCGCACGGTCGTCCGCTATGTGTTCGCGATATTTGTTGCGAGCTCCGGAGCCGCCCGAAGTGGGGCCTCGGATCAGGCGAAAAGCTGCCTGTCCACGCAATGGAGATCTTTGGGATCGAAATACTTTTCCGCCCACTTGTCGTTGGTTGACAGGAACCAACCGGCCTGGATGGCTGCCTGTTGTGGCAACGCCGGTGCTTTGGGCTGTTTGGCCTTTGATCCCTTGGCGGTGTGATCGAGGAAGTCGAAATGATCGATCAGTGCGAGGGCTTCGATGGCGAAGACGGTTGCGACGTCGCCGTCGCTGATCGCGAGCAGGTTGTCGCCATTTTCCTCTTCTCCGCCCAATGCCAAATTTGACGACCCACAATAGACGACCGGGGCGGGTCCATTGAATCCGCACACCACGAATTTGTGGTGCACCTGGTGTCCCACCCCGCTGATATTCGGTACCTGATTGAACGGCGGCGGCAACTGCGTGTTCACCGGTTTCCCCGTGACCAGCACGCCGGTCTTTGCTCCCACCGGATACAAGGCGATGCCGGCGGGGCTATCGGATATCCCATAGCTGAAGATGTCCTGCCGCTTGTGGAGCTGATTGAGGGCGGTGTAGACGGGGCTGGCGCCCTTATCGATCTGCATGACGGCGAACAGGACGCTTCCCACCGATTTCGCCTTCTTGCCCTCCTGTGCGATGCGCTTGACCACGTTGTCCAGGACGGTCTGCGCGACGGTGGGATCGTGCGGCGAGAACGTGATTTCGGTCGGCGGCGATTTCTTCGACGAGACGACCGCGCTGGACCACTTGGACTTCAGAAAGTTTCCCTTCTTTACGTCACCATTCCAGCAATCCTCGAACACGCCGGCATAGGCGGCAACCACGGCCGGGGTATCGAAAATGAGCACATGGTTGGAATTGACATAGAGTCCGGTGACGGAGAAGTTCGTCGAGCCGGTCATGACCTTGGTGGGGCCGCTTTTGTTCGAGACGATGAACACCTTGTCGTGCGCATAGCGGCCGAATTTTCCTCGCTTCAGCAAGGTCTTTTTTCCCGCCGCCTTGTTGAACAGTTTTTCAAACTGGTCCTCGGGTTTGGGTGAGGAGGCACTGTGGTGAAGCGCGGCGTTGTCCAGGATGATTCGGGCGCGCCCCTGCTTCGCGAGCTTCACCAGGATGTCGATGAGGTCGGGTTCATTGAGGTCGTAGGCAAATACATCCAGTTTCAGATTCTTGTTCTGAACGACTTCGTTCAACAGCGCGAAGATCTTCTCGCGGGCGGTGAAGCCCAGCCACTCGTATTCATCCTGAAACGTGAATCGCTCGCCCGCCGCGTTGACGCCGGCCTCTTGCGTCGTATCGAACACGAGGTCGTTGCCTTTGGGGCGGATCGGCGCCTTGAGGCCGAAGTGCCGGACGAAGGCCTGCGACTGCACGAAGCCGCGGGTAAACCCGAGCTGCACGCCGTTCTTCTCGAATCCATCAACGGTGATGGTCACGGAGGCGCTGCGCGCAGGATCCAGAGGCTGCAGCGAACCTTTGTCGTCGAAATACCTCGGCGTCACCGTGTATGTGTACGGGCCCAGGGACGGTTTCGTTCCCTGGTGCACGGAGCCGGGGACGTGCAGCCAACGAAACTTATGGATGGGCGCATTGATGCTTGAATTGGCCGGCTCCTTTGGATCCTGCGCATGGTCGCCCGGCGTCTGGAACCGCAAGTTGTTCTGGATGAAATAGGCATTCTGACCCTTCGGCTGGCACCGGATCGTAAAGCCCGCCAAATTCTTGGCGCTCCGCTTATCAAGGTTGAAAGCCAAGAGCGTCTTGGCATCTCCCCGGTACGCCGTGAGCGAGAAGCTGTCCTTCTTTGCCGATACGTTGCTCATGTCGCAATCCTTGCCATGCCGTTGGCGACAACCGAAAGAATACTAGTTGATGTATCTATACCAGAGGTTGTAGGATTGCGCAACCTCGGCCCGTCATCGACGGCGCGCAGGGATCCCTCTCGCGGGACCCTATAAAGAGCGCCGCCTCTAACCGTATCGCCGACGGCATGGGGCGATCGGTTGCACGCGCCGCCCTTGCGGGGCTCCCTTGGGCCTCACGTCGCGATCGACTCCGCGCGTCAAACAATTTTTGCCGTGAAGCCCGCGGGCAATGGGCCT
>DASSJW010000917.1:0-5034 GCA_035690995.1 Xanthobacteraceae bacterium | reverse complement strand
CACACCGACGCAGCCTGGCAACTGCGGTGTTGCTCACGGCTGCAATCTGCGCACCGGCGATGTACGCGCGGGCCGACGAGTATCCGAACCACGCCATCACGCTGGTCGTTCCCTATCCCCCTGGCGGCGGCGTCGATGCCATGGCGCGCCTCGTCGCATCAAAGCTGAGTGCTCCGCTCGGGCAGCAGGTGATCGTCGACAATCGTGGCGGCGGTGGGGGCAATATCGGGGCGCGCGCGGTCGCCAAGGCCGCACCCGACGGCTACACGCTGCTCCTGGGCGGCGCCGGCTCGATCACCATCAATCCAAGCCTCGATCCCAATGCCGGATATTCCGCCAAGGATTTCGCGCCGATCGGCCTCATCGCCTCGATGCCGGTGGTGATCACCGTCCATCCCTCGGTGACGGTGCATTCGGTCCCGGATCTGATCGCGCTCGCAAAGGAGCGTCCGGGCAAGCTCGATGTCGGCACCCCGAACCGCGGCTCGGGCGCTTATCTCGCGGCCGAGCTGTTCAAGACCATGGCCGGGGTGGAGCTCACGCTCATTCCCTACAAGGGTGCGGCGCCGCTCACCAACGACCTGGTCGCAGGTCATATCGGCATCGGCTTCAACACCGTTCCGCCAGCGCTCGGCAACATCCAGTCGGGTAACCTGCGTCCGATCGCGGTGACGAGTGCGACGCGGACGAGCCTGCTTCCCGACGTGCCGACGGTTGCGGAATCCGGGCTTCCCGGCTTCGAGGCGATGTTGCATTTCGGGCTGCTCGCGCCGGCGGCCACGCCGCGTTCCGTGATTGATCGCCTCAACGGCGAGCTAAACGCCCTGCTGGCGCTGGAAGAGGCGAAGAAGCGCATCGCCGCGGACGGCGGCGACCCCTTTGCCAGCACCCCCGGCGAATACCAAGCCTATATCGCACGCGAGACCCGGAAGTGGTCCGCGCTCATCCGCAGGCTCGATCTGAAGCTGGATTAACGCATCGGGAGGAATGAATGAACCGCTTCCTCGTGATCCTTCTCGCCGGCGCGCTGCTGGCGCCCGCGTCAGCGCAATCAAACCCGGACTATCCCAACAAGCCGGTCCGGATCATCGTCAACGTCGCTCCCGGCGGCGGCGTCGATACCGCAACCCGCATCATCGCGGACCAGCTGCGCGCGCGGCTGGGCCAGCCGTTCGTGGTGGAGAACCGCCCGGGCGCCGGCGGCAATATCGGAGCCGAAGTGGTGTTCCAGTCCGAGGGCGATGGCTACACGTTGCTGGCGTCTTCGCCGACGCCGCTCGCGATCAATGGCTGGCTGTACAAGAAGCTCAACTTCGATCCGGCGGGCTTCGAGCCGGTGGCGATGATGTCGCGGATTCCCAACGTGCTCGTGGTGCGGCCGGATTTTCCGGCCAAGTCGGTGCAAGAGCTCATCGCCGTCGCGAAGGCCAATCCGGGCAAGCTCAGCTTCGGATCGCAGGGCATCGGCACCGCCTCACATCTCACCGGCGAGTTGTTCATGACCCTCACCGGCACAAAGCTCGTGCACGTTCCCTACAAGGGCAATACGTCCAACGTGCTGACCGATGTGGTCGCGGGCCATGTCGACCTGAGCTTCATCCAGTTCTCCGCCGTGCACGAATTGCAGCAAAGCGGCAAGCTGCGCGTGCTGGCGGTCGCCACCGACAAGCGCCTGGAGGCCTTGCCTGACATCCCGACCATGGCGGAAGCGGGCTATCCCGATATCGTCTCGGAAACCTGGAACGCGATCAGCGCGCCGCCGAAGACGCCGGAGCCGATCATCCGCAAGCTCAACGCCGCGATCAACGCGGCGCTGCAGGAACCGGAGGTGTTGGCGCGGCTGCGGGAGCTGCAGGTGCTGGTGGGCGGCGGTGACGAAGCCCAGACGCGAAGGTTCGTCGAGGAGCAACGGACGCTCTGGGGCAAAGTGATCAAGGCCGCCAGCGTGCCTCAGCAATAACGGCCTATCTGTCATGCGGGTGCAAGCGGCCCATGACAACGCAAACAGCGTTGGCCTAATATTCCGCATCCGGAAGGAAGAAACCCAATGGCCGACAAGCAATACGATCGCGCGACCCAGGACCTCGGCAACATCGTCAATCTCGGGCACGTCAACGTCTGCATCACCGATCAGCACTTGGCCACGCACTACTACGTCACCGGGCTGGGCCTGACCCGCGATCCATTTCTCAATACCGGCGCGCGCCTGATGTGGATCAATGTCGGCATGAGCCAGTTCCATCTGCCGAACGGCCAGCCCGACGTGCTGCGCGGCGTCACCGGACTGGTGGTGCCGGATCGCGCCGCGCTGCTCGATCGCCTGGCGCAGCTGCGCAAGCCGTTGGAGGGAACCAAGTTCGACTTCCGCGAGACCAACGATTGCGTCGAGACCGTATGCCCCTGGGGCAACCGCATCAATGTCCATGCACCCGACGAGAGCCGTTTCGGCCGCATCGTGCTGGGGATGCCCTATATCGAGTTCGACGTGCGTACCGGCACGGCGGACCGTATCGCCGGCTTCTATCGCGACGTCATGGGTGCGCTCGTATCGGTGATCGAGAACGGCAGCGGCCGCAAGGCGCGGGTGCAGGTGGGCGAGAAGCAATACTGGTATTTCCGCGAGACCGACGAGCCCGAGAAGCCCTATGACCGTCACCACGCGCAAATCTATATCGCGAATTTCTCCGGCCCCTATCGACGCCTGAAGGCGCTCGGCCTCATCACCATGGAGGTCAACGAGCACGAATATCGCTTCAAGGACGTCATCGACCCCGATACGCGCGAGGTGCTGTTCACCGTGGAGCACGAGGTGCGCAGCCAGACCCATCCGCTGTACGGCCGGCCGCTGATCAACCGCAATCCCGCCCAGAGCAACCGCGCCTACAAGCCGGGTCACGACAGCATCTCGTGGGCGATGGCCTGAGCTCGCAAGTGAATTGAACGCATGACAACTCGACGCGTCCTGGTGATCGGCGGCTCGCTCGGCGGATTGCTGGCCGCAAATCTCCTGCGTCACGCCGGCTGGGACGTGACGGTGTTCGAACGCAACGCCGAGGATTTGACCGGCCGTGGCGCCGGCATCAGCACGCACCCCCAGCTCATCGAGATTCTCCAGCGCGTCGGCATCGACTTCGACGAGTCCATGGGAATCAAGGTCGATACCGTCATCTGCCTCGACAAGAGCGGCAGGACTTATCTCGAGGCCAAGACGGCGCGCACCATGAGCTCGTGGGGACGGCTCTATCGCTCGTTGCGCGATCCGCTTCCGGCCGACAGCTATCGCCTCGGCAAGGCGCTGCGGCACATCGAGCAAGACGCGCACAGCGTCACCGCCGTGTTCGCCGACGGTTCACGCGCGAGCGGAGACATGCTGGTCGGCGCCGATGGCCTGCGCTCCACCGTGCGCGAGCAGTTCCTGCCGGAGATTGAACCGAACTACGCCGGATACGTCGCCTGGCGCGCCATGCTGGACGAAAGCGACGTGCCCCCCGACATCCGGGAGGAGATCTTCGAGCGCTACACGTTCTGTCTGCCGGAAGGCGAGCTGTTCCTCGCCTATCCCGTGCCCGGCCGCAACAACGAAACCCAGCCCGGCCGCCGCGCCTACAACATCGTCTGGTACCGCCCCACCGACCGCGAGACGACGCTGGCCGATCTCTGCACCGATGCGACCGGCCGGCGGCACGGCACCGCCATCCCGCCGCCGTTGATCCGGCCCGAGGTCACCGCCGCCATCAAAGCAACCGCCCGCGCTTTGGTTGCTCCCCAGGTCGCCGAGATCTTCGCCCGCACGCCGCAGCCGTTCTTTCAGCCGATCTTCGATCTCGAATCGCCGCAGACGGTGTTCGGGCGCGTCGCCTTGCTGGGCGATGCCGCTTTCGTGGCGCGTCCGCATGTCGGCGCGGGCGTGACCAAGGCGGCGCTGGATGCAGCGAGCCTTACCGACGCGACGGCGGGCGACGATATCGTCGCCGGCCTGCAGCGCTATCAGCGCGCGCAGCAGCCCTTCGGCAGCGGACTGGTGGCGCTCGGTCGCGAAGAAGGCGCGTATCTGAGCGGCCAGCTCAAGCCGCGCGACCAGCGCACGCCGGCCGAGCTGCACCGCGACATCAACGACGTGCTGCACGCCCACAATTCGCGCAGCGAGAATCTGCGCAGCGTTCTGGTGGGCTCGCGCCGCGCATCGTGAGTGGGGTCGATGTCCCGCCGCAGCCTCGGTGCGCCCCGCGACCTACCCCACCGGCGTCACGCTGACGGAACCTTCGAGGCGCTGGCCGCCGGAGGCGTAGATGACGCCATCGATCGGCGCGACGTCGGCGTAATCGCGGCCGATGGCCAGCACGACATGATCATCGCCGGCAAAGATGTCGTTGGTTGGATCGAGCCCGCACCAGCCGACCTCCTCGCCGCATCCCACCAGCACCCATGCGTGCATGGCGTCGGCGCCTTCGAGCTTATCTTCCTTGGCGTGGAAGGTCCTGAGATAACCGCTGACATAGGCCGCCGGCAATCCGAGCCCGCGCATTCCGGAAATCATGATGTGGGCGAAGTCCTGGCAGACGCCGCGACGCAGCGCGAACGACATCGGCGGTGTCGTCGATGCGGTGGTGACTCCCGCCTCGTAGACGAAGTCGGCCTTGATCCGCCGCATGAGATCGACGGCGCCTTCGAGAACCGGCCGCCCCGGCGTAAAGCTCTCGGCGGCATAGGCGCGGATTTCCGGATCGAGCGAAACCTGCCGGCTGGGAAACAGGTAATGCGCCGCCGAGTTCGGCGACAGATCGGTCGAGGCGAACGCGGCGTCGCGAATCTCTTCCCATGGCGGCGTGCGGCCGGCCTGTGGCGGTGCCTCGCTCTTGACGGCCACCCGTGCCGCAACCCGAACGCTCAAGGTGTCGTGCGGCTCATCGAGCTCGATCCAGGTCATCCGGTTGCCGAAGAAATCGTGGCCTTCACGCCGCTCGATCGGGGCGGGATCGATGTCCAAGGCGGTGGCATGCACGCGCTGTCCTGGGCGATCGATCGGCGTGAGCC
>DASSJW010000916.1:0-8210 GCA_035690995.1 Xanthobacteraceae bacterium | reverse complement strand
GCGACGCCGGAATGGACGGATCGCCGTCGCGCAGGCGCACGAGTGTGCCAGCCTTCTCACCGCCAGTGACCAGCCACAACACGCGCCGGGACCGGTTGATGATCGGGAACGTCAACGTCATCCGGCGTCTACCCCGATAGGGGCCGGTTATAGCGACGTCCGTGTCGGTGATATCGACGACCGGATCTCCCGGCACCAGGGATGCGGTGTGGCCATCGGGTCCGAGACCAAGATGAACGAGGTCGAGCATGGCGGGGGAGCCCGCCACCTCCCGCAGGGTGCAGGCATATTGCTCAGCCGCCTCATCGAGGTCGGCTGCGTCGACCGGCATCGCATGGACGTGATCGGGGCGCAGCGGGGCATGATCGAGCAGGCTGTCGCGCAAATGCTTGAGGTTGCGATTCGGATCGGCTGCTGGCGCCACACGCTCGTCCACCTGAACGACGTGCACGTTCTCCCAGGGAAGCGGCTCCCTGGCCAACGCCTGCAACATCAACCATGGCGTTCGGCCGCCGCTGACCGCCACGATGAAGCGCCCGCGCGCGTGAATGGCGGCGCGCGCGTCGGAGGCGACGATCGCCGCCGCCTTGCGGGCAACGCCCTCATCGTCGGGCTCGACTTCGATCTTCACGCAACAGACTCCGGTACGGCAATTCCCATCGGGGCGGTGATGGAAGAACGTCGATCACCCTGGGCCGAGGCGCCTGGATGCGTCAGCTCTTCGGCTTCTCCACGTGTCCACCGAACTCGTAGCGCATCGCCGACAACAGCTTGTCGCCGAAATCCGCCTCGCCGCGCGAGCTGAAGCGCTGGTAGAGCGCGGTCGACAGCACCGGCGCCGGCACGGCTTCATCGATCGCGGCCTTGATGGTCCAGCGTCCTTCCCCGGAATCGGAAACCCTGCCGGCGAAGTTGGCGAGAGCGGGATCTTTCGCCAGCGCCGAAGCCGTCAGGTCCAGCAGCCACGATGCAACCACGCTGCCGCGTCGCCACAGCTCGGCGATATCGCGCAGATTGAGATCGTATTGATAGAGCTCGGGATCACGCAGCGGGGTGGTTTCGGCATCGACTGCATGCTGCCGCTTGCCGATATTGGCGTTGCGCAGGATGTTCATCCCTTCCGCGTAGGCGGCCATAAGACCGTATTCAATACCGGTGTGAACCATCTTGACGAAGTGGCCGGCCCCGCTCGGTCCGCAGTGGAGATAGCCAAGCTCGGCGGTACCGCCGATCTTCTCGCGCCCGGGGGTCGGCGGAATATCGCCCGGCCCCGGAGCCAGGGTCTTGAAGATGGAATCGAGGTGTCGGACGGCCGTCTCCGGCCCGCCGATCATCATGCAGTAGCCGCGCTCCAACCCCCACACACCGCCGCTGGTCCCGACGTCAACATAATTGATCCCCTTCGCCGCGAGCTCATGGGCGCGGCGAACGTCGTCCACATAATACGAGTTGCCGCCGTCGATGAGGATGTCGCCGCGCTCCAGGAGAGGGACGATGTCGGCGATGGTCTTGTCCACCACGGCCGCCGGGACCATCAACCACACCGCCCGCGGCTTCTCCAGCTTGCGCACGAGGTCCGCGAGCGAGGTGGCGCCGACTGCTTTCTCTCGTGCCAACTCTTCGACCGCTTTCGGGAACATGTCGAAGACCACACACTGATGCCCGCCCTTGATGAGGCGCCGTACCATATTGGCGCCCATTCTGCCCAATCCGATCATCGCGAGCTGCATGACGTCTTCTCCGTTAGAGCTGAGCTGCGGCCCGCAGCCGTTTCATGGCGCTGGTGATGTCGTCACCGTCATTGAATATCGCCGACCCCGCCACCAGGACGTTGGCGCCGGCGGCGACCGCGAGGGGTGCAGTCTCCGCATCGACCCCGCCGTCCACCTCGAGATCGCATCCCGGTTTGATCCGATCGATCATCTCTCGCACACGGCCGATCTTCGGGAGCGTCGTGTGCAGGAAATGCTGGTGCCCGAATCCCGGGTTCACCGTCATGACCAACACCTGATCGAGGTCGTGCATGATTTCTGCCAGGACCGGCGCTGACGTCGCCGGGTTGATGGCGACACCGACCCGTTTTCCCAACGCCTTAATTCGTTGTACGGTGCGCGAGAGGTCGTTGTTGCCCTCCCAGTGAACCATGAAAGAATCGGTCCCGGCCTGAACAAATTCGTCGACGAAAAAATCGGGATCCGAAATCATCAGGTGCGCCTCCAGAGGCAGACGCGTCACTTTGCGCAGCGAGCTGATGATCGGTGCGCCCATAGAAATGTTGGGCACGAAATGCCCGTCCATCACGTCGACGTGGATGCGATCCGCGCCGGCTCGCTCAGCCTCGACCACCTGATCGCCGAGGCGGGCGAAATCGGCCGCAAGAATCGACGGAGCAAGCTTTACGGTCACATCGCATCCCTGAGTTTACGATACCGACGGATGAGGGTGGCGGTCGAGCTGTCGTGGTCGAGCTTGGGCTCGGTCTTGCTTTCGAGCTCCGGGATGATGCGCTGAGCCAAGACCTTCCCAAGTTCGACGCCCCATTGATCGAACGAATCGATGTCCCAGATGGTCCCCTGGGTGAATACGCAGTGCTCATACAGCGCCACAAGTTTCCCCAGTGCGGCCGGCGTCAAGCGGTCCATCAAAATGGTGTTGGACGGTCGATTGCCTTCGAACACACGGTGCGGGACCAGCCAATCGGGCGTGCCCTCGGCCTTTACTTGCTCCCGGTTTTTCCCGAAGGCGAGGGCCTCGGTCTGTGCAAATACGTTCGCCACCAGCATATCGTGATGCCGGCCGAGCGTATTGAGCGCCTGTCCGAATGCAATGAAGTCGCACGGAATCAGTCGCGTGCCCTGATGGATCAATTGATAGAAGGAGTGCTGGCCATTGGTTCCTGGCTCGCCCCAGTAAATGGGGCCGGTCTGGTAATCCACGGGGGCCCCTTCGAGGGTCACGTGCTTGCCGTTGCTCTCCATCGTCAGTTGCTGGAGATATGCCGGGAAGCGTTTCAAATACTGATCGTAGGGCAGTACTGCGACGGTTTGCGCGCCGAAGAAGTCATTGTACCAGATCCCGAGAAGGCCCATGAGCACCGGTAAATTGCGCTCGAACGGCGCGGTCCGGAAATGCTCGTCGATCGCATGGAAGCCTTTCAGCATGTCTTGGAAGTGATCGGGGCCAATCGCGAGCATGGTCGAAAGGCCAATCGCTGAATCCATGGAATAGCGCCCGCCGACCCAGTCCCAGAACTCGAACATGTTTGCGGTATCGATGCCAAACTCGGCAACCTTTTCGCCATTGGTCGAGACCGCGACGAAATGCTTTGCGACTGCCTTCGCATCGCCTCCAAGGCCCCTGAGCGTCCAATCGCGCGCACTTTGCGCGTTGGTCATCGTCTCCAATGTTGTGAAGGTCTTCGAGGAAACGATGAAAAGCGTCTCCGCCGGATCGAGATCGCGCGTCGCCTCGACGAAATCGGTGCCGTCCACATTGGACACGAAACGAAACGTCATAGCGCGGTCGCTGTAGTACTTGAGCGCCTCATATGCCATCACCGGCCCGAGGTCGGATCCGCCTATGCCGATATTGATGACATTGCGGATGCGTTTGCCACTGTGGCCTTTCCATTGGCCGCCGCGGACGCGATTGGAGAAGTCGGCCATCTTGTCGAGCACCGCGTGAACCTCCGGCACAACGTTCTTGCCGTCGACCAGGATGGAAGCACCTCTTGGCGCACGCAGCGCCACATGCAATACGGCGCGATGTTCCGTGACGTTGATCTTCTCACCGCGAAACATCGCATCGATCCTGGCGCGCAGTCCGGAGTGCTCGGCAAGCTCGATGAGCAGCTTGATCGTCTCGTCGTTGACGCGATGTTTCGAGTAATCGAGGTAGACGCCCGCCACCTCCGCGGTCATGCGCTCGCCACGCTTTGGATCATCCGCGAACAGGCTGCGCAGGTGCAGGTCGCACATGACCTCATAATGAGCCTGCAGAGCCTGCCAGGCCGCGTGTCTGCTCGCCGCTCGCGGGCGAGAGGTCTCCGGTCGTGCGGCCATCTGCGGTGTCCTTTCTGAACTCTCAGCCCGTCTGATCCTTCAGCGCGATAGTTCGGGACGGTTCTTGCTCGTTGGGGAAGCATTCTCGTCTTCCCACAGCCGAAATCCACCGCGGAAGGCATTGGCATTGTCGCCGGCGCGACATTGCGGCGGCAGCACGTCGAGCTTGGTCACGTTGCCTCCCCCGATGACCGTATCGTCAGGCTCCAGCGCGGCGATCAGGCGCGCCACCACGTCGGCAACGTGACGCCGCCATTTCTTCTTGCCGAAGCGTTCAAGGCCGGCGCGGCCGACATAGTCTTCATAGGTGGCCTTCTTGTACGGCAGGTGACCGAGCTCCATGGGCTCCACGATCCCCTCGACGACCATGGCCGTTCCGAGCCCGGTGCCCAGGCCCAGAAAAAGCATCTTGCCGCCTTTATAGCTGCCCAACGCCTGCATGGCGGCGTCGTTGACAACCTGCACGGGACGACCGAAGGCCGCTGCGAAATCGAACCCCACCCAACCACGTCCCAGGTTGTACGGCTCCGCAACCGGCCGCCCCCGGAGAACCGGGCCAGGATAGCCGATCGACACCACGTCATGCGTCCAGCCGCGGGCGAGCTTCTTGACTTCGGAAACCATTCGCTTGGGGGTCAATTTGGGGCCTGATGGAAATGATCGATGTCCCTTTTCGCCGCTGACCAAGATCTTGACCGACGTCCCGCCGACATCGATGACCAGCACATTCCCGGTCCGGGGCTTTCTTGCGACGTCAGGGCGCGCTTGTCCTGCAGTCCTGCGCTTGCGGCCGATCGACTTCGATGTCACGGCGTCAGCTCGCGCGCTTGAGGGCGTCGGACTTCGAGCCGATCACGCTCATCAGATCATTCCACGAACTGACGAACGACGTGGCGCCTTCATCCTGAAGCTGCGCCGCCAGCGCCTTGACGTCGACCTTGGCGCTCGCAAACCGCGCCAGCATTTCTTCGCCATCGCCACCGTCAGCAGGCATCGTCGTGCCGACATTGTCGGGTTCGGCGAGCGCTTTCAGCGTGCCCTCGGGCATGGTGTTCACGGTGAATGGTGCGGCCAAAGCGTTGATGTAGAGGGTGGCTGAAGCCTTCGGATCCTTAGTCCCGGTGCTGGCCCACAACAGGCGCTGCGGGCGCGCGCCGGCATTGTAGGCGCGCATCCATCGCGGCGAGCGCAGCAGATCGAGGTAGGCCTTGTAGGTGCGCTTGGCGACGGCGATGCCGAGCTGATTGTTGAGCGTCACCGGCACTTTTCCGGTCACCGCGACGTCCCAGCGGCTGATGAAGACCGAGGCCACCGAGCCGACATCGGGCGGCAATCCCGCATTGATGCGTCGTTCGATGCCGCGCATGAAAGCGTCGGCGGCGGCAAGATACTGCTCATCGGAGAATAGCAGCGTGACGTTGACCGGCACGCCGGCGAAGATCGCCTCTTCGATGGCTGGCAGGCCCTCCGGCGTGCCGGGAATCTTGATCAGGAGATTGGGGCGCCCCGCCCGCGTGTGCAGCTCCTTGGCTACGGCAATGGTCGATTTGGTGTCATGCGCCAGCAGGGGTGACACTTCGAGCGAAACCCAGCCGTCCACACCGCAGGTTCGGTCGTAAACCGGCCGGAACAGGTCCGCGGCCTGCGTGAGGTCCTCCAGCGCCAACTCGAAGAAAAGCTTCTCTCCCGATTTGCCTTCGGCGAGCTTGCTTTTGATCGCGTCGTCGTAGTCGGTGCTGTTCTTGATCGCGTGATCGAAGATCGTCGGGTTCGATGTCAGCCCGGTGACCGACAACTCCTCGATGTAGCGGCGGAGCATGCCCGTCTTCAACAGGTTGCGGGTGATGTTGTCGAGCCACAGGCTCTGGCCGAGATCGTGCAGGATGTGAGCGGCTTTCATGTTTTCACCTCATCGCACTCCTGGATCCGGTCACTACGTTCAACGCTTCGCCGGAACCGCCGTTGTCGCTGTGGGTCGAGCGCGCTGGGCTGACCCCCCGCATGACTTGCCCCACTGTGATGTCGGAGGCCGGCCCGCTTGCACATCATTACGTTGCGGGACTTGGTCATGCGCCGCGCTTCGGGTTCGGGTGGCCGGACTTGATCGACTGCCATGCGCGCCCGTCGCGCGCGATCAGGCGATCGGCGGCGTCGGGCCCGGCGGTGCCCGCCGCGTAATTGGGAAAATCGCCGGCGGGATCGCGTGCCCAGGAATCGAGAAGCCCCTGGACGGGACGCCAAGCCGCCTCGACCGTATCGGCCCGCTGGAACAAGGTAGCATCGCCGATCAGACAATCGTAGATCAACGTCTCATAGCCCACCGCGGCGAGGGGCGCGAAATAGTCGCGGTAGGCGAAGTCCATTTCCACCCCATCGATCTCGATCTCGGAGCCGGGTCGCTTGGCGCTGAAACTGATCGACAGCCCTTCATCCGGCTGGATGCGGAGCGTCAGGATGTTCGGGGGCAGTCGCTCGACCGGCGTATCGCGAAAGAGCGAGTAGGGAGCTTGACGGAACTGCACCGCAATCTCGGTGGTGCGGGTGGAAAGCGACTTCCCGGTCCGCAGGTAGAAGGGCACGCCCGCCCAACGCCAGTTGTCGATCCCGAGCTTGAGCGCCACGTAGGTTTCCGTTCGGGAATCCGGCGCGACAGCGGGCTCGTTCCGGTAATCCCGAACTTTCTTGCCAAGGACCTCTCCGCTGCCGTACTGGCCACGCACCGCGTCCTCCAGCGAGACGGGACGGATCGCTTCGAACAACTCGGTCTTCTTCGCACGCACGGCATCGGCATCGAATGAGATCGGCGGCTCCATTCCGATCATGGCGAGCAACTGGAACAAATGATTCGGCACCATGTCGCGTAACGCCCCGGTACGTTCGTAGAAGCGCCCGCGGCCCTCGACGCCCACGGTCTCGGCGGCGGTAATCTGCACATGGTCGATATGGTCACGGTTCCAAAGCGGCTCGAAGATGCCGTTTGCGAACCGCAGCACCAGGATGTTCTGGACCGTTTCCTTGCCGAGAAAATGGTCGATCCGATAGATCTGTTCTTCGGACAAGATCTTGAGGATCTGCGCATTGAGGGCCTCGGCCGATGCAAGGTCGTGCCCGAACGGCTTTTCGACGATCACGCGCCGCCACCCTCGCTCCGATTGTCGAGTGAGGCCGGCGCGGCCAAGCTGTTCGATCACCGGGCCGAAGAATCGTTCGGACACCGCCAAATAGAACAGCACATTGGCCGTATCGCTCTGCCGCACCCCCGGGTCCATCAGCAGTTTCCCGAGCTGGCTGTAGGTTTCGGGCTGCGTAAAGTCGCCACGCATGTAATGCATGCGGCGGATGAGCCATGACCAGGCCTGTTCGTCGATCGACGCCACCTGCTGCTCGTGCCCGCCGCCGCGCGTGGATGCTTGCATCATCTCGGTCAGGCTTTGGCGCCACTGCTCGGTGGTCTGGTCGTTGTGATCGATGCCGATGATGGCGAATTCGTCTGAGAGCTTCCCGGCGCGCACGAGATTGTAGAGCGCGGGCACGACAAGTCGCTTGGTCAGATCGCCGCCGGCGCCAAAAATCGTTAAGGTCGCGGGCGGGGCCCGATGGTCGGACAGGCTCTTTGCCACGGTCGCGGCGGCATCGGCTGCGATCGTTGTCACCGCGGGGATCCCTCGGCCTGTGGATGCTTAGCTCGCGCCACCTGCGAAGCGGGGAGGACGCATTTGCCTTGTCGGTCCATGTTGGCTCTTTTCACTGCCGTCGGCATTCCGCTGCCGCGGTCCCTGCGTCGAATAGCGTCCCATGCGGCGCAGCGGCCGGTTGATGAGCAGCAATGTTCACCGGGGGAATTGTCCGACCAATGCTGCTCTGTTTCAATCACAACCGTGTGATGCCGCCGTTCGCGCCTTCAGCAAGTTCATCCCAACATACGCATCGGCGTCGGCCCATTCGCGATCATGCTTTCGATGGGGCCTGTGGGAAGGCTGCTGGCGGAGCGCAATTGGAGCCGGCGATGTTCTACCTCCACGGCAGTATGGCGAAAGTACCCCTCCACGCGTGGGCCAGATCAACGGCGGCGTTGGATTTCGCAATCCTGTTGCACGAGGCTTCTGCGAAGTCTCACCCTTCGAAGCGGAACAATCGGAAGAAGTAGGT